>NZ_LARL01000114.1:0-5037 GCF_000980295.1 Odoribacter sp. N54.MGS-14
TCGCCATACCTGTACCACCGGCTTCAAATTCGATCTCAGCACCGAGTATCCATTTCGGATTGAACTTATAGTCAAAAGCCAGTACAAAACGGGGAATAGAAATCGAATTCCGGTTCTCCCGTACCGATCCATACGATATTCCGGAAAACCGATTCACTCCATAGTCCATGAAATTAGCCAAAATCTCACCATATCCACCGAAACGGAAAGTTTTAAAACCGGCATATTCACTTTGTACTTCTTTGGTGTCACCCGTTGAATTTTGTGCAGATACACCACCTAATATTGCCCCGAAAGCAATGAATAATCCCATTTTTTTAATACCACTCTTTATCATCCTTTTCTTTGTATTAAAATTTCGCAACCTAAATGCAACTTGTTATTTTCCACCTGCCGAATGCCCAGATTTTCGAACATTTTTCCTAAGGCTTCGGGAGTAAGCTGTTGGGCTGCATCCGACAATGCCACCTCCGGACAGCAATGCGATTCGATAAATAAACCATCCATATCCAACCGGAGTGCTTCCGCACAGATCCCATACAGCAAGCCTCTCTTACCACAAATATGACTGGGATCGCAAAAAAGAGGTAATCCCGGGAAACGCTTTTTCATTTCCAAGGCCATTTCCAAACAAGGGATATTTCGGTATGGAGCAGCGTCTAATACGGAAAATCCCCGGTGTATCAAAGACAACTGTTTCAAATCGATATCCAGCAAACGTTCCACAGCTCCGGTCCATAATTCCAGATCAGGACATACCGGATTTTTGAGCATCACAGGAGTATCCCCCCCCCTCAACACTTCAGCGATTTCCTGTATCATAAAGGGGCTGACAGTAGTACGTGCTCCAATCCATAAAATATCGATACCATATTTTAGTGCAACTTCAGCTTGACGGGGAGTAGCCACCTCGGTAGCCACCTGCATACTTAATTCCTGCTGTACCTGTTGTAACCACCGCAAGCCTGGTTCTCCCACCCCTTCGAAATGATGAGCCCTTGAACGGGGTTTCCAAATCCCTCCCCGCAGTGTCTGTATCCCTATCTTCTTCAGGCCACGCGCTGTTGCGAACAATTGCTCTTCAGACTCAACACTACAAGGCCCTGCGACAATCTGAATTGCTTTCTCATTCCATAAAAACATAGCTTCAAAATTTTGAAGCAAAAATACATTCCTATAAAAGATGTAAAAATACCTAATATTACTGAAATATTTCCAAAGAATGCCTAATTCTGGGGATGCTATACCCTCAAAAGTTTTCCGCTCCCCGGACAGGAACCAGGGAATTTCATACATAAAAATTGATAATCAACGGAATTGTTCTTGATTTAAAGAAAAATATTTTCCCTTCATCCGAAGCAACTCTTCATGGGTACCCCGCTCGACGATCTGCCCGCGTTCAAGCACCAAAATCATATCGGCATTACGGATAGTAGAAAGACGATGGGCGATGATCAGACTGGTACGCCCCTGCATCAATTGGTCTAATCCTTTTTGTATCAGGATCTCACTTCTGGTATCGATATTACTGGTTGCTTCATCCAATAGTAAAATGGCAGGATCGGCCACTGCCGCCCGGGCAATGTTCAGCAACTGTCGTTGTCCCTGGCTCAAATTAGCACCATCATTCTCCAGTAAAGTATCGTAACCATGAGGCAACCGCTTAATAAATGAATGAGCCGCAGTCAGTTTAGCCGCCTCAATGACCTCTTCGTCGGTGGCTTCCAAACGGCCGAAGCGGATATTTTCCCGTACCGTACCTGTAAACAGATGGGTATCCTGTAAGACAATAGCCATCGAGCGCCGAAGACTATTCCGGTGTATGCAACGAATCTCCTGCCGGTCTATACGGATTTCTCCTGACCGGATATCAAAAAATCGGGGTAACATACTGAGTATCGTCGTTTTACCGGCTCCGGTAGCTCCAACCAAAGCAATCTTACGCCCGGCTGCCGCCTGAAAAGAAATGCCTTTCAGAATCATTTTTTCCGGTCGGTAGCCGAACCAAACTTCCTTCATAACCACCTCTCCCTTCACCTTCTCCAGATTCACGGCCTCCGGTAAATCGGGAGCTTCCGGTTGTTCGTCAATCACCTCGAATATTCGTTCAGCTCCAGCCAAAGCTGCCTGGATGCTATTATAAAGACTCGCCAGCTCGTTGATAGGACGTCCGAACTGTCTGGAATATTGTAAAAATGCTGCCAAACCTCCCACATCAAAACCCCGGAATATAGCTAACAAAGCCCCCACAATAGTGATCAGCACATAGTTCAAGGTACTCAAATTTTGCATCACAGGCATCATCAAGCCCGAATAGAACTGCGCTTTCAGTGATTTTCCCTTCAGATCCTGGTTCAGTTCCTCGAAATCTGAGATCGCCTTCTGTTCGTGCCCGAACGCTTTTACTACCTTCTGCCCGCTAATCATCTCCTCGATATATCCGTTTATCGAACCCAAAGATGCCTGTTGTGCCTTAAAATATTGCCGACTTTTACGAACAATTCCCCGGGCACTCCAAAACATCAGTGGGACAGTAACCAAAGTGACCAAGGTCAAGATCGGGCTGATGACCAACATCAGACAAAAAATACCCACTACGGTCAAAGCACTCGACAACATATCCGACAAGCTATCCGTCAAAGCATCACTAATCCGGTCCATATCGTTGGTATAGCGACTCATCAAATCACCATGCTGGTGGGTATCGAAATACCCCACCGGCAGCTGTTCCATCTTCCGAAACAAATCTTCGCGCATCCGGGCCACAGTCCGCTGCCCGATCTTATTCAGCAAGCGGTATTCCACATAAACAGCAAACACTCCGGTCAGATATACCCCGATAAGTATCCCCAACATCTTACCCAACCCCAGGAAATCTCCGGGAATAATATAGCGATTGATAATCGGACGGAGCAGATAAGAACCTCCCAGATTAGCGGCAATACTCAGCACGATCAAAACGCCGATGACAGACAATAACAGCCGATCGCATACCAGATAAGAAGTCAGCCGGAACAGAGTTTGTCTTCCCGCTTTAGGCTTAGCTTGATATTTCAGGTGATCTCCGTGTGCCATAACTAATTTAAAATTTGCTGTGAGTTATAAATCTCCTGATATATCCGGGAGGTCGCCATCAATTCATCCGGTGTACCGATAGCCTCAACTTCACCGTCTTCCAATACGATTACCCGATCGGCAGACTGCATTGTATTGATCCGTTGTGTTATAATCAGTACAGTAGTATCTTTCAGCAAACAATTGAGATTATTCCTGATCCGGAGTTCTGTTTCCGAATCCACAGCACTCGTACTATCGTCCAAAATCAAAATCTTAGGTTTCCTCAGCAGAGCCCGGGCAATGCAAAGACGTTGTTTCTGTCCTCCCGAAAGATTGATTCCTCCGCGTCCTAATATCGTCTGGTACCCTTCGGCGAGTGTCAGAATAAAATCATGTACCTGAGCCACCCGGCAGGCCTCTTCGGCTTCTTCCAGAGTAGCATCCGGTTTTCCCCATCTCAGATTTTCCAATATGGTTCCTGTAAACAATTCATTCTTTTGTAATACCATACCGATACGGGCATGTAACTCTTTCAGATGATAATCCTTCACAGGTACACCATCGATGCGAAGTTCTCCCCCCGTAACATCATAAAGTCGGGGAATCAGCTGCACCATCGAACTCTTAGCCGCCCCGGTAGCCCCGACAACAGCAACTGTCTCCGCCGGCCGGATATGAAAGTTTACATTCCGTAAGACATCGTTTTCTCCATTACCATACCGGAAGCTAACATTCACAAACTCCACTTCCCCCCGTTTTATTTTATACCGGTCCGCCAAGCCTTCGGGCGTATTCGCCAAAGAAGGTGTAGTATTCAAGACCTCCATAATCCGGCGTGAAGAAGCCGAAGCACGGGCAGATGCCATGATAAACATCGACAACAACATCAGCGACATCAACACCTGTGCCAGGTAATTCACAAATGAAATCAACTCTCCGATCTGCAATTCCCCTTCCATCACCTTATATCCGCCTACCCACAAAATAGCGATTACCGACAAATTCATCACCAACTGCATCACCGGAAAAATCGCAACAATAATATTCGAAGCCCGGATCACCATATCCCTCAGTTCCTCACTGCTACGTACAAATTTTCGTGCTTCGAAGTCTTCTCTTACAAACGATTTTACCACCCGAATATTAATCAGGTTTTCCCGAACCACACCATTCAGCTGATCAATTTTCTGCTGCACTTTTAAAAAATAAGGAAATCCCTTTCTCAGAATCACAAAAACAGCGATACTCAACGCCGGAATCGAAGCCATCAAGGTAAGAGCTAACTGCTTATTGATCTGTACAACAAAAAATATGGCCATCACCAACATAAACGGTGAACGCAACATCATCCGCATCGACATCAGCACTACCTGCTGTATCCGTGCTATATCATTCGTCAGGCGGGTAATCAATGAGGAGGTACTGAAATGATCGAGATCAAAAAAAGACAAACGCTGGATTTTTTCGAACAGAGCCCCTCGTAAATCCGTACCGAAACCGATAGAAGTACGCGAAGCGATATAGACATTCACCACACTAAAGCCCAATCCCGATAAGGAGATAAGAATCATATACACCCCTTTCTCTGCAATCAGTGACAAATCGCGCTTCATCACTCCTTGATCGACTATTTCGGCCATATACATGGGCTGTATCGTTTCACACCATACAGTAATCAATACAAGGATAGGGCAAAGAGCCAGACTTATCTTATATTTTCGGAGTATATGCCAATATCTGCGCATGTCATCCAATTTTTTCCATAACTTCATTAAAAATACAACGAATGTAAGGAAATATTAGTTTAGCCAGTATAATCAGATAAAAAAAAGCGAGTCACTTTCGTAACTCGCTTTCAAAATTCGGCGCCAACCTACTCTCCCACCATAAGGCAGTACCATCGGCACTCAGGGGCTTAACTTCTCTGTTCGGAATGGAAAGAGGTGGATCCCCCCGGTTATAGACACCTTTTAATATTTT
>NZ_LARL01000115.1:0-4925 GCF_000980295.1 Odoribacter sp. N54.MGS-14
ATCGTGTCCGCAAACAACGGTAGCATTTGCACCGATTGTCGCCCCTTTCCCTACATGAGTCCCAGCATACTGGGATTTCCGGTTGACGGCACTCCGGGGATTGGTAACATTAGTAAATACACAGGAAGGCCCCAGGAAAACATCGTCTTCACAAGTTACTCCGGTATAAACCGATACATTATTCTGCACTTTCACATTGTTTCCCAAGACGACCTCCGGAGAGATCACTACATTCTGACCGATATTGCAATTCGTCCCGATCACACATCCTGTCATAATATGACTGAAATGCCAGATTTTCGTTCCTTCCCCAATCTGACAATTTTCATCTATAACAGCCGTTTCATGAGCAAAATATTTCTGTTTCATAATCAGGATTTATAAAATTCTTTGATCCGTTCAATGACAAGATCCTGCTGTTCAGGGGTCATTTCAGTATGAATCGGCAGTGACAGTACGGAATAAGCCAACTGCTCAGCCATGTCCAATGATTCGGCAGCCCGTGTAATAGGCTTAAATGCTTCCTGCTGTTGCAAAGGCAATGGATAATAAATCATCGCAGGAATCCCCCCCTCCTCCAGAAACTTCTTCAAAACATCCCGACGGCCATTCAGCACTTTTAAGGTGTATTGATGGTAAACATGAGTGGAATAAGGCATCTCAGCCGGAGTAATTATCCCTTCGATACCACTCAGCCTCCGGGTATAATACTGAGCAGCTTCATAACGTGCAGCACCGTATTCATCCAAATGTTTCAGCTTCACATCCAGAATAGCTGCCTGTAAGGTGTCCAGCCTGGAATTACATCCCAGTACCGAATGATGATATTTTACTTTCTGACCATGATTGGCAATCATCCGGATTTTTTCGGCCAGTTCATCGTCATCTGTCATCAGTGCCCCGCCATCTCCATAGCATCCTAAATTTTTGGATGGAAAAAAAGAAGTGCAACCGATAGTCCCCATAGTTCCGGTTTTCTTTTTGGTGCCGTCTGAAAAAGTATATTCAGCCCCGATTGCCTGAGCATTATCTTCTACGACATATAAATGATGCTCGGAAGCAAATTTAAGAATAGGCTCCATATCACAGCTCTGGCCGAACAGATGCACCGGAACGATAACTTTCGTCTTGGCAGTTAAAGCCCGCTCTATATTCTTAACGGTAACATTGAAAGAAGTATAATCCACATCGACCATAACCGGAGTATACCCGAGCAGACCGATCACCTCCGCAGTAGCCACGTATGTAAAAGCAGGGACAACCACCTCATCCCCCGGTTTCAGACCGAGAGCCATCAAAGCAATCTGCAAAGCATCGGTACCGTTACCACAGGGAATGACGTGCTTCACCCGGTTATATTCCGCCAGATGAAAAGCAAATTCCTTCACTTTAGGACCATTTATAAATGCGGTTGTGTCCAGCACCTTTTGGATTTCAGCATTTACCTCCTCCCGGATTTTATCGTACTGACCTTTCAGGTCGACCATATTCAATTTCATTACCATACTTTTCCGAATCTTATCTGTCCCAGCCAAAAGGATGTTTTACCAAAGGAAATTTTGCCAGCGGATGATAATCGCCTTTCAAACCGATCGGTTCTGCATTGCGAATTGCATGTACAATATTGATACAGTTACGTACTTCGTCCAAACCAAAGCCTTCTCCGGATAAAATATGTCTGTAGCTCTCCGTATGCAACTCGGTAAATCCCTGACTGAACTCAAATTCTTCTCCTTCGATCTGAATGGAACGATAAGTACGTTTTTCCCCCTGCACGGCATTTTCCGGCAGATTATCACCGTTGATACTCAGGAAATACCGAACCCGTGCTTTCTCTAAACCCAAGAAACCAGCTACCCGATCATGACTTTTCACATGTACGATATTTTCCTTCACCGAACCGAAAATCCAAGTCAGCATGTCATAAAAATGAACTCCGATATTGGTTGCTACTCCACCGCTTTTCCGGATATCTCCTTTCCAACTGGTATAATACCAGTTTCCGCGTGAAGTGATATAAGTGAGGTCTACGTCGTATACCTTGTCTTTTGGCCCCTCATCGATGCGTTTCTTCAGGGCTTTGATGGATTCGTGGAGCCGGAGCTGAAGAATATTATTGACTTTATGCCCAGTCTCCTTTTCAACTTCCGCCAGGGCATCGATATTCCAAGGATTCAATACCAAAGGTTTTTCACAGATTACGTCGGAACCCAGCCGTAAGCCGTAACGAATATGTGCATCATGCAAATAATTGGGAGTACAGATGGATACCATATCCACTTGTTTATCCGTCCTTTTCAATTTTGAACAATGCCTGTCGAACAGTTCCATCTCAGTAAAAAACGAAGCTTCAGGGAAGAAACTATCCATAATTCCGACACTATCGAATTTATCGTATGCCGCAACTAAACGGTTACCGGTATCTTTAATAGCACGTAAATGGCGTGGGGCGATATAGCCTGCCGCACCGATCAATGCAAAATTTTTCATTTGGAAATATTATTAATAATTTAGATAAGTCAAAATTGGAAAGAGACACAAAAACACTAAATATCAATTTGATGAAATATTTTATTTAAAGTGATTTTATGAAATTTTCATGGTTAAATAATCCCCGAAAAAACGCTCGTTTTTATTGGCATTTTTCTGGTCTTCTTCAGGTGTATTTCAGGTGTTCTCCTACATTATTACCGATTCACTTCCGATACACCTTTGTTATATCTCCTATTGGGGTGGGAGATAAAAATAGAGTGAAAGGGGGAAGTTATAGTAGTATTGACTGACAGGAGTGGAAGAACAGTGATGAGGCAGAAAGAAATGAAGAGGATGATCGGTTGTAATCCGGACTGATCAAATCAAAAATGCACTGTATACTTTGCATATTGCAGTCCAATATAGTTCTGACTCCGGTTCACATGTTATTACTAACTAAATAGCAATACCTATTCGTCGTTTATCCAACACTCCGGTAAACATATCCATCTCTCGTTTAGAGATTTCAAGTCATATCCCCAGTTTACTCCATTCTTTCATAGCTTCAACTACTTCTGAAATAATTTTTGGGGCAGTTTTCAGGTTAAGCATATAATCTTCGCAGGTATCAAGCAAAACATTAAGGTCTGCTTTATTGGAAGTTGATGAGACAAGCAAATTTTGATACTCATTCAGCATTGGGTTCATGTCATATGCAGGTGATAACGTCCAGCCTTTGGCAGTCAAAAGAAAACCGTGATTGCGAAAATTTAGTGCCTGGTATTTTTATCATAATCAATATATTATGTAATATGCAAATATATTGTCTTTTAGTTATTTAATGATATATTGCGTATGGAAAAATTTATAACTGGATAAAAATGAGTTTTTCTTTTGATATTATCCAAAGAAATGAGTAATTTTGTTGCGCAAAAACAAAACTATTTTGCATTCTCATTCAAATTTCTTTCTGTCCTATATGGAAAATGGGACTTACCAGGCGAAGCTGTAAATAGCAGTTTTATTTTACGAATCCATGCTGGATAGTCTGATTACATCCAAAACCCGTATCAAGTTATTGCTGAAATTCTTTCTGAATACGTCTACTCATGCTTATTTGCGTGGTCTGGCCGACGAATTCGGGGAATCGACGAATGCCCTTCGTCTTGAACTGAACCACCTGGAAAATGCCGGTTTACTGAAAGCCGAGAACAAAGGAAATAGAAAGGTATATCATGCTAATTCCGCTCATCCCCTTTTCAATGATATTCATCGGTTGGTATTAAAGCATAGCGGAATCACTCAGGTTATAGAAGAGGTGGTTGAACGGGTCGGAGATATTTCGAAAGTATGGGTACGTGGTGATTTTGCTGTCGGGAAGGATTCCGATCTGATCGATTTAGTAATTGCCGGTAAAAATATAGATGTCGATTATTTTGAAAATTTGATTCAGAAGGCCGGTAAAATAGTAAAACGACAAATTTGCTATACAATCATTTTGCCAAAACAAGAAGCCGAATACTTTATACCCGGCGAAAATAAATTGTTGGTCTGGACAAAATAAATCTAAAACAGGGTAGTCAGCAGTTTTTCCACCAATAAAAACGAGCGTTTTTTCCGGAGGATTCATTCATCTCATAATACACTTTAAGCTGACAGCCTTAAACATATTATATTTAATACTTTACCGATAAAATATTTATAATAAAATTATATAGCAATGCTAAACAATAAATCAGTTCTTATTACCGGAGGTACAGGTTCCTTCGGTAAAAAGTTTGTAGAGACTATATTACGGGATTATCCGAATGTCAAAAAAATCGTTATTTACTCCCGGGATGAGTTGAAACAATTTGAACTAAAGCAAAAATATCCGGAAAAAGATTATCACCAATTACGCTTTTTTATCGGAGACGTTCGGGATGGGGAACGTTTGAAACGCGCTTGCGAAGGCATTGATGTCATCATTCATGCAGCGGCAATAAAACAAGTTGATACGGCAGAGTACAATCCGGATGAATGTATCAAGACCAACGTTCACGGAGCACAAAATGTAATTAATGCAGCTTTACAAACCGGCGTGAAACATGTAGTTGCATTATCGACGGATAAAGCTTGTGCACCAATAAATCTTTATGGAGCCACAAAACTGACTTCTGATAAATTGTTTACAGCTGCTAATAACATCAGCGGCTCTAAAGATATTAGGTTTTCTGTTGTTAGATACGGAAATGTTATGGGATCACGAGGATCTGTAATTCCATTTTTTATTAATAAGCGGGATAGTGGAGTTAAAGAACTACCGATTACGGATATGCGGATGACCCGCTTTAATATCTCCCTTCAAGCTGGAGTGGATCTGGTAATGTTTGCTATTGGGCATCATTTGGGAGGTGAGATTTTTATTCCCAAAATCCCCTCTTATCATATTGTGGACGTAGCTAAGGCGATTG
>NZ_LARL01000117.1:0-4826 GCF_000980295.1 Odoribacter sp. N54.MGS-14
AATGGGTAGCCATACAGCAAGAAACGACGACTCCTATTCTTTCCAGCGATACGCTTTCAACTGAAATCGAGTTGAACGTAGCGGTCAGTTTGCCGACTATCAATTGGACATTGATTTTTTCCGTCCATAACAGACAGACGGAAACGGATGATTTTATGAAATTCAATCTGAAAGTACATGCTGGCTTGAGCGAGGGGTGGATGGTGTTGTACGAGCGGAATGGGAAAACCGATGTCGGTTTGATTGCCAATGACCTGGTTTCACCTGATGTTATACAGGAAAAGATAACCTTGGATGTATATTCTTCTTTGAATGGGGAGGCTATGAATGGCAAGCCGGTACGAGTCGTTTATTCCATGTCAACGAAACCGGAAGTCGTTTATCTTGTTTCTGATCAGGAAATAATGGGTGTTGACCCTGTTTCTTTTACGTCGCTTTATACTTTTGACAATCTTTTTTATGAAGTGCCTGCCCAACGGAATATCACTTGTTTTACAGTATCTTCCGGACGGCGTGAATTCATGGTAAATGACAATAAGGGGTATGGTTTGAATGCTTCTTCGATGGGGTCGAATCGGAACACGCTTAAATTCGGAGTACCTTGTAAGGATGAGAGTGGAGAATTGGCACCCTGGTGTGCCCAAATGGCGACTGCGGGTTATATGGGAGTTGTTTACAATCAGTCGACACAAAAATTCCGCTGCCTGAAAAATAACGGTTCGGCATTGTCTGATTTTTCGGTGCAGGGTAAAGAGGCCGCATTCGATTGTAATCAAGTCGGATTAGAACTTGTTGCCAGCGATTTCGGACGTAATAATTATGAGCATATTCTGATGAAAGATGCTTCGGGACATCATTATTTGCTCGTTGCTGATTTTTGCGGGATATTCACTCAGAATGCTATCGGTAAAGCTAAATACGACCTTGGCGGTTGTGAAGGTTTGGATAAAAAAGTGGTATCCGTGACTGCCGGTTATAAAGGAGAGATTTTTTATTATGCAAGTGGAAATACCTTGTATTTGCTTGATTATAAGTCAGTGCCTGCGAAAGCGACTCCTGTATGGACAGCGCCTGCGGGGACGGAAATTACTTGTGTCCGTTTGCAAAAATACCTTTATGGTGCAAGTGGTAACAAGCCTGTCAATGATTGTGAGGTTATTTATATTGCGACTGCCGATATTGCAGGTGAGGGGGTTGTTTACCAATTGCGTGTAGATCCGTCGAGTGGCGTAGTGGATAAAAGCTCTGAGAAAAGTTACGACGGTTTCGGACGTGTTATGGATATGGGGTGGAAAAAACAATAACATTAAAAATATTTAAAATGATGAAATCAACTTTTTTAATTGCGTTTTTTAGCATAATGGCATTTTTAGGGGGCGTGCGAGTAGATGCCCAAACTATCCGCTTGAATACAGCCGATTTGAAAGCAATAAAGGCACAAATGGAAACGTCGGATAAACAAGCGGCTGTCGATGCCGGCATCCGTTTTTTCAACGGAACCTGGAAAGAGGCATTGGCAGAGGCGAAGAAATCAGGTAAGACCATATTTATGGATTGCTACACCGATTGGTGTGTACCTTGTAAGCGTTTGTCAAAAGAGGTCTTTACCTTGAAAGAAGTAGGAGATTATTTCAATGAACACTTTGTGAATGTGAAGATGGATATGGGTACAGGAGAAGGAAAAACGATGGGCAAACAATGGGGGGTGAATGCCTTCCCGACCTTGCTGTTTTTTAATACTGAGGGAGATGTGATTCATCGGATAGTGGGTGCTCCTGATCTCAAAATATTGCTGGCGGAAGGGAAACGGGCCGTTGAGAGGAAAGGATATGCCTGGATGAATGAGCAGTATGCTTCCGGTAACCGTGAGCTTGCTTTCATTCAGTCTTATATGGAGGTGTTGTCATTGGCATCCGAGAGCCGGAAAGCGGAAAATATTTGCGTGGACTATTTCAAAACATTGGATAAGAACAAATTGACAGAACGTGAATATTGGGATCTTTTCCGTAAATATATTAAGGATGTTGACGATGAGACGGCCGTATATGTGTATAAACATCGGGCGGATTTTATTGCAGCATTGGGAGAAAAGGAAGTGAATAAAAAAATATATTCGTTGTACAATTCAGGTGCATACCGTTATTGGAAAGAGAAAGAGGGACAAGGTACTTTTGATGAGAAAGGATTTGAGAAATATGTCAAACGATTGATGAAGAGTGATGTCGGCGGCAAGGAGAATATTGTGGAGGATGCCCGGATGTTTTATGCGGAAAAACAGGGAGATTGGGCTTCGTTTATAAAGATGGCTACAGAGCGTTTGGATAAAGGTGGCATGTCGGATTTTATCGTCTACAACTGGGGAGTACGCTTGAATGTAGAATGCCAGGACCCGGTTTTTCGTGAAGCAATTGCAGTATTGATGGAGCGTAGAGCCAAAGAATTGTCGACATCTACAGAGCCGTCAGATATACAGATGATGAAAAGTTTTGAAAGTATTGCCGATCGTATCCGTCATCCTGAGAAGTATAAAAAACAGTCTTCGGTGGTTACGATCAGCGGTAAGGTAAATGCATTACGTCCGGGAGAGAATGTGGTTCAGGTGGTGAAACAGGAAGGACATTCCAAACAAGTGATAGATTCCTGTACTATTCAGAGTGACGGAACTTATGAAATGAAGGTGACTGTAAAGAATCCGGGTTTGTACGAGTTGGATTGTCAACGTGGACAAAAAGCGACAATATGGCTCGGTGATGAGGATGTGAGTGTGGATTTCCCTGGTTTCGGGACATCGAAATTTAAGGTTATGCGTCCAGCCTATTATGCTGTCAAGGGGGGAACCAATAATGAAGTGTTGGATGTACTGAATTGGGAGTCTATGCGTTTCATGAGAATGGTAGGTGATATCGGTAGAGTACTGTATGGATGCAAAGACTTGTCGGCGGAGACACAGCGGGAATTAAATGAAACTTTGGGAAATGCTTGTCGTGCAGAATATTTTGATTGTATCAGTCATTGGGCTGATATATATGCTGACCGGGAGTCTGTGGTGGTATTGCTTTCACAATTGCAAGATGATAAATACAATGCAGTGGTGGAGCGTATAGCGAAAAAATTGACAGAAGCTTATCCGAATAGCGAGGCTGTAAGGAATTTCAATATTACGTTAGAACAGAAAAAACGGTTGTATGAAGGAATGCCCGCTCCTGAATTTTCTTTGTTGACAGCAGATGGAAAGAGTAAGTTGGGACCGTCTGATTTTCGAGGGAAAGTGCTTGTGATTGATTTTTGGGCTTCTTGGTGTGGCCCGTGTCGGGGTGAGATTCCGAATGTAAAGAAGGCTTATGAGACTTATCATGAAAAAGGCGTTGAGTTCCTGAGTGTTTCTATCGATAAAGATGAAGTAGCTTGGCGTAAAGCTTTGGAAGATGAACAAATGCCTTGGTGCCAGGTATTGGCTCCACAGGCTGGTAAAGAGGTGAAAGAACTTTATCAGTTCAGTGCTATCCCTTTTATTGTTGTAATTGACAGAGAGGGAAAGATTGTTGGTAAGAATCTGAGAGGTCAGATATTGCTGAATAAACTGGAAGAACTGACGCGATAGATAGTGCTTCCAGCGGAGAAAGTATGTTTGCAAGGGACTGTCTAACAATAAAACGTTATTCAGTCCTTTTTTTGTATCCTCCTGATAATATATATTTTTTCAGTGAGTTTTATGCTGTCTTAGTATTTCTACAATAGTAGATTTTTAAGGCTATTCAGTAATAAATGTTGATTGGTGTTTATATATATGTTTACTCTAAATGTGGATTTATTTCGTTATTAATTCGTCTTTGGCGATCGGAATTGGTGACCCGGTCGCTTCTGTCGGTCGTCTAGCCCTTTCTTTCACTGACCGGCGGAACTCCTCGCAGGCTCGTCAGACACCACCGGTCGGTCGTTCAGAAAAAGCAAGACGACACTCGCCAGAGCTCCTATTGCCGGAAAGGTCTCTAAGTTTTCAGACCTACAAGGCAAGGCGGTTTTATTTGGACGTGTGGGTAACCTGGTGCGGTCCCCGTTGTGAGGAAATTCCTTATATGGAAAAAGTAGCAGAGTATTTCGGAAACGATCCTCGTATTGAGATTGTCAGCATTTCTGTGGATGCTAACTGTAAGGCGTGGGAAACAAAGCTGGAAAAGTACAAGCCGGAGTGGAAGCAATTCCTGCAAAAGAATTTTTGCGATTAGTACAATATTAACGGATACCCCCGTTTTATGATGTTCGACAAGAAAGGGTGGATTATCACGGTGGATGCTCCGCGTCCGTCCGACCCGGAGATTATCGGTTTTATTGAAAGTCATTTGAAGTGATTCGTGTTTTATTGGGTAGGAATGACTTGTCGATTCCTGCCCGATTTTTTATTTTTCTCTTTTCTTCTCCCTTTTTAAAACATGGGTTACTCCCTATTTTACTTATAACGTAGGTTTGTGTATAATAATTTTGCAAGGTAAATCCTTTGGTTATCAATTTGTTGAGTGTGTGTAGTCTATTTTTTCTAAAAAAAGTTGATAAAAAATTTGGAGATGGGGTATAAATTGTTCTATCTTTGCAGCCGCAATCAGGGAATGAGGGGTTAAACCAATAGCGCAGGTGAGTGGTGGTGAAGGGTTGGTTTCCAGAGTTTTGGGTTGTGCAGAGTTCTTCAGAATATTGCCCTGGTCGGGGTTTGAAAAAAAACTTCAAAAATTTCTTTTGAAAAGTTTGGAGTTGATGAAAAAGTCCTTACCTTTGCAGCCGCTTTCCGAAACGAAGCGGACGTTCTGAAACATTTTGACTGATGTGTTTTT
>NZ_LARL01000116.1:0-4777 GCF_000980295.1 Odoribacter sp. N54.MGS-14
CTTATTTTCTGCAAATTTACGCTCTTGGAACCATATAAACAACTGTACTACAATATTTTAATTTATAGAACTCCTCTTAAATATATACAAATCTATGAAAAAAAATCGAATGTATGCTCTTCGTCCCGGAGAGTATGTGTTAAAATTCCTAAAGATTATGCGACTTGGGATTTACTTGGTTTTACTGACAACATTTACAGTCAGTGCTAACGGCTTTTCTCAAAAAGTTAAGGTGACGCTCAATTTAGAGCAACGGTCGATACTGGAAATTATCAAAGAACTGCGAAAAGTTTCGGATTACCAGTTTTTGTACCGGGTGGATGAACTCAGGAAATGTGGGAAAAGAGACCTGAAGGTACAGGATGCAGGAGTCGAGGAAGTGATGAGACAATTGCTCGACGGTACTCATTTGACCTGGCGTTTGGACGATGATGTAATTCTGATTAAGACGGCACCGAAGACGGCGGCACCTGCAGTTCCCCAAAAGGTGAGAACGGTACAGGGAGTTGTGTCGGATACCAAAGGGGGAAAACTACCCGGGGTTACGGTGATATTGAAAGGAACTACGCTGGGAGGTGTGACGGATGCCGAAGGAAACTTTAAATTCGAAATTCCCGATCAGAAAGATATGATCCTGGTATTTTCGTTCGTCGGTATGAAAAAACAGGAAGTGAAGTATACCGGACAGGAAAATTTGCATATAGTCCTGGAAGACGATATTGCCGAAATGGAAGAGGTGGTGGTGAACGGTATTTTTACCCGTAAAAAGGAGAGTTTTACCGGATCGACGACTACTTTTACTTCGAAAGAACTCAAAATGGTCGGGAATCAGAGTGTATTACAGAGTTTAAAGACCCTCGATCCTTCATTTGCCATTATCGAAAACAATGAGTTCGGTTCCGACCCCAACCATTTGCCCAATATCGAGATTCGGGGTAAAAGTAGTATCGTAGGCTTAACCGATGAATATGAAACCGATCCGAATCAGCCTTTGTTTATTCTGGATGGATTCGAATCCGATTTGGAGACTATCAACGATTTGAGTATGGACCGGGTACAAAGTATCACCGTATTGAAAGATGCTGCAGCTACAGCCATTTATGGTTCGAAAGCAGCTAACGGTGTCGTGGTCGTCGAGACTAAATTACCTGCCATGGGATCGCTTCGGGTAAACTATAACGGTAATCTGCAGTTGACTTTTGCCGATCTGTCGGATTATAATCTGATGAATTCTTATGAGAAACTGACTTTCGAACGCCTGGCCGGTTGCTATCGTTTGATAGACGATGAGGGAAATATTTTAGACGAAGAACAGGATCAGATCTATAATGACCTGATGAAAGAAGTGGCTCGCGGAGTAGATACCTATTGGATGAACGAGCCTCTGCGTTTTGCTACTACGCATAAACATACGCTTTCGATTGAAGGGGGAGACGCTACTTTCCGGTATGGTGCCGGATTAAGCTATGGCAAGACCGAAGGGGTGATGAAAGGCTCTGACCGGGAAGTGATGAATGGAAATATCCGTTTGATCTACCGTAAGGGAAAATTATCTTTTACGAATAATCTGAATATCAATTATTCGAAAGCCGATCGGGAACCGGTTGCTTTTTCTGAATTTGCCAAGGCAAATCCTTATTTCCGGAAATACGATGAAAATGGTGAGTTAAAGAAAATATTGTTTCAAAACTATGCAGCAACTTATTATAATCCGCTGTATGATATGAACCAAACCAATTTCGAAGAAACCAAGACAACCGGTTTTACAAATAATTTTGAAGTAGACTGGAGAGTGATCGATGAGTTAAGGGTGCGGGGACGTTTCGGCTTGACCAAATCGAACGAACAGATGAAAAAATTCCGGTCTCCTTTCAATACAGAATTTAACAGTCAGGCAGATATTGCGAATAAAGGAAGTTATGAAGAGAGAAATACTCAAAACTTGAATTATGATGGTGATTTTAGTTTGACATATGGGAAATTATTTAATGAGAAACATATGGTAAATGTGGTCGGCGGAATGCGTCTGAGTCAGAATGGATCGAATAATAGTGCTTATAAAGTTCAGGGCTTTATCGATGATGAATTTTCCAACCCTGCTTTTGCATTAGGTTATCAGAAAGACGGTAACGCTACTTATCAGGATTCTAAAAAACGGGCAGTCAGTTATTACCTGAATTTCGGATATGCTTATGACGACCGTTATTTGCTGGATGTGAATTACCGTTCGGACGGTTCTTCCGTGTTCGGTTCGGACAGGCAGTTTACGAATACCTGGTCTGTGGGTTTGGGATGGAATATTCATAAAGAAGCTTTTTTCAGTGATATAGAGGGTATTAGTTTGTTGAAATTGCGGGCTTCTATCGGTAATCCCGGGAACCAGAATTTCGATGATTATATCTCTACCCGGATTTATTCCTATAATACCGACAATATGAATATTTTCGGTTCGAGTGCAATCGTTTCGAATCTTGGTAACCGCAATCTGGAATGGCAGAAGACCTTGGACCGGAATATCGGTTTCGATATTATTTTCCTCGACAATCGTTTGAGGGTCAATTTCGATTATTTTAATAAAAGAACCGATCCGTTATTGGTACAGATAGGTACGGCTTCTTCGACCGGTGTAAAGACGCTTCCCCGCAATGTCGGAAAACAAATCACCGAGGGGATAACCCTGACGATGAATTATTCTATCATACGTAGAGAAGATATGTTTTGGTCCGTGAATATGAATTTGCGTCATCAGACATCGGAATATAAAGAGGTGAGCGAAGTATTGACGAAATATAATTTAGATAACCGGAACCGTAATCTGACCCGTTATTACGACGGTGGAAGTCCTTCCGATTTATGGGCAGTGAGATCTTGTGGTATCGATCCGGCAACCGGGCGTGAAATTTTCCTGGATAAGAACGGAGAACAGACTTTTGTGCATAATTACGATGATGAAGTCGTAGTAGGAAACAGTGATCCGAAAGTGGAGGGGGTGATCGGTACTTCTTTCTATTACAAAGGTTTTTCTGCTTCTATTAATTTACGCTATCGTTTGGGTGGACAGATTTTTATGCAGACCCTTTATGATAAAGTAGAAAATCTTTCTTCTTCAAAGAAATGGGAAAATCTGGATAAGCGGGCATTGTACGATCGTTGGAAACAACCCGGTGATCAGGCTAAATTCAAATCTATCGCCAGCAGTGAAGTGACGCCGATATCTTCCCGTTTTGTCGAAGATAATAATGTGTTGTCGGGAGAATCGATTTCGTTGGGATACGAAAGTACAGCTCCCTGGTTAAAACATATCGGAGCTTCTTCGATGTCTGTCCGGGCTTATATGAACGATATTTTCCGGATTTCGACCGTAAAAAATGAACGTGGTCTGAGTTATCCTTTTGCCCGTTCGGTGTCCTTTTCATTAGGTGTGACGTTCTAAAATGTAATATTAACTGATTGAGATATGAAAACGAAAATAAAATATGGTTGGCTTTTATGCCTGTTGGTTTTCAGTGCCTGTAATTCCTGGATAGATATAACGCCCTCCGATCGTTTGAATGAAGATATGCTTTTCGAAGATAGACAGGGATTTGAAAAAGCGATTAACGGTGTATATGTGGGATTGGTCGATCGTTCACTTTATGGCCGGAATTTGAGTGCCGGGGTGATCGATTTGATGGCTCAGTATTATAAATACGGGAATGGGTCTGATTTTAATTCCATGCTCGGCGCTTATAAATATGAGGAGCAGAATGTCAAAGATGTATTTCAGGTTATCTGGGAAAAGGCTTATGCGCTGATATTGAATTGTAATATCATTATCGAAAAATGTGATGAACGGCAAGACGTTTTACCCGGTGTATATTACGGTTTGTATAAAGGTGAAGCGTTGGCTTTAAGGGCGATGCTCCATTTGGATATGTTGCGTCTGTTCGGACCTGTTTACGATGAAACTTCTAAAACGGCCGAATGTATCCCCTACGTAACCAATACCGATGCTCAGATTTCTCCTTTACTGTCTGCTGAAGTTGTTTTGGAGTCGGTGATCGGAGATTTGAAAACTGCTCTGAATTTACTGAAAGAGTCCGATCCGGTTTTGACGGATGGGGTACGGAACGAGGGAAACAGTATCGGAGATAATGCATTGAATTACCGTCAGTTCCGGTTGAATTATTATGCTGTAAAAGCTTTGTTGGTCCGGGCTTATGCCTGGGGACACGATGAAAGTAATGCGTTGGTTACTGCCGAAGAGATTCTGCGTGAAGTACAGGTGGAAGGGGCGGAGATATTCCCTTTTGTAACCCATGCGGCAGCTACCGATGTTTCTAAACCTGACCGGGTATTTTCTTCGGAAGTGATGTTTTCGTTATATGATTCCTACCGGGGTACAGAGATTCAGGATAAGTTGTTCCTGCCGACCCTGGACCAGATATATACTTTCACGGGTAAACGTTTGGAATTGGGGAAAGACTATTCTTTTTACGCTTCTGAAAACGATTATCGTCGTAATATTTGGGCAAGTTATAGCAATGCCGGAAAACTGATCGACTATCATCGGAAATATGAAGATATAACAACGAGTGGGGCTGAGTTATTGAATAAGATGGTTCCTTTGATCCGGTTGAGTGAGATTTATTTGTTGGCTGCTGAATATACCGATGACTTTGTAACCGCCAAAGGGTATTTGGATCGGATACGGAATAGCCGGAATTGTCCTAGCTCGGTGGCAACCGAGCCGACCTTGATGGAGGAGATTACAAAAGAATGCCGGCGGGAATTTTTA
>NZ_LARL01000118.1:0-4682 GCF_000980295.1 Odoribacter sp. N54.MGS-14
AAACTCAATTTTCATACCTCCGCTGAATGTTTCTTCAAAAATATTTCCTAATGTTGCACTTGCTGGTTGACTCTGCCCCCCGGTAAACGACATTGTCATACCTCCAAAAGAATTCAAATTTATCGTACCGGAAAGTTTAGTTTATAAAATCTATAAAGTTCATAGCCCCTACGACACTTTTCAACAATCCCCAGCGATGTCATCCCGAACAAAATTCCGAAAGATACTATACCGGAGTCGATGAACTTTAAGTGCCGAAGCACAACTTTATAAACTTAAAAAACTAAATTAAAACGGCACGTTTTAATCATTTTTCAAGTAATCTTTTTGCCGACTTAGAAAAAACGCTTCCCTCCGAACTGATGGAATAAACACCCTCAGCCTACAACTATACAACAGTTGCAAATTTAATAGAAATATTCCTATTAACAATAAATAATATAAAATTCAATTACAAAATTTCTGATTCTCTCAAAATGATTTACACAACCTAGTGTAATTAGTATATAAAAAGCTTATTAAGTCTTTGAACCTTGCTGATACTTTTTTACAGCTGTTGAAACGAATGACCGGAACCGGAGGTTTCGTCAAGAGGATAGCGACAGAGACCAGAAACTTTATAAACCGATTTAAACCAACTTCTATTTCAGCTTCATTCCCCGGATAACAAAAGTTTTATCACACATTCTTCCTTAATTTACGGGTAATTGGAAATCTATATCTCGCTACCGATACATCGTTCGTACAATTACTAGCAGATGTCGGTATAAACAGAAAAAGGTCCCCGGAAAATTGCACCAATCCCCAGGAACCCTTTCTCAAATTAGGATAACACAAAAAGTTCTTTATTTCATCAGCTCCTTTTTCAACATCGGCATAAAATAACCACCGACAACAGAACGAGCCTGGAATCCGACCTGTTTAGCATCGGGTGTTTCGTGCCAATCGCTGATAGGCACACGGCTGCCCGTTTCGTTCGCATATTTATACACCGGAGCGATAAATTTCTGCATCGTCACAACATCCGGTGCCATCGTAGCCGTCCACATGATCCAATCGGATTTCGTATACGTACGGCGAGAATCCAAAGGTAATCCATAAAGATTCTGTTTGGTGAGATAATAAGCGATCTCTTTCTGAGCGACTTCTTTCGGAAAGATATTCAATCCCAGTAATTCATCCCATACCAGGTTGTATTTCTGACTCCAGGTACCGGCTTTATCGAAGGTCAATTTATAATGATCTCCGTCTGCAGCCATTTCTACCCATTTGCCGGCCATCTCTTTGGCTGCCTGAGTATATTTCTCAGCGATATCCTTTTTACCCAGCATTCCGGCCATTTTACCGTATCCGGCAATTCCCATAATCGCTTTGATCGAAAGATTGGCATTATGAGCAAAATGTCCGGCAAAGTCGTCCGTACAAAGCTGATTTTCAGGATCCAATCCTTTTTCCAATAAGAAATCAGCCCAAGTAGTCAACATATCCCAATGTTTAGCTGCATAATCCGCATTTCCTTCTTTATGAGCGATAGCGGTAGTCAGAATCAGCATATTTCCGGTTTCTTCCACCGGCATATCTCCACCGTAAGTCTGGCCGTTAGCCAAAGGATAGGTCCCCACATCGTGAGCGGCAAAAGGTTTACTCCATTTTCCGCTTTCACTGTATTCGAAAATGAAATTCATCAAGCCTTTAGCCAATTCGACATTGTATTTTAAGAATAAAGGTGATGAAGGATAGGTAATATCTACCGTACCGATCGAACCATTACTGAAATTTTCTTTCGAGAAGAACATCAGTTCCCCATTTCCGTTCGCCACCAATTTATGGGCGGCAATAGCCTGACGGTAAACCAAAGCACACAGCTCGGCATACTCTTTTCCTCCACAGGCAGCAGCTTCGTCCATCAGTTCACGGTCGAAACGATCGCAACGACTCAGTATAGTCCGGTAGTCTTTCTCAGCTGCAGCAAACTCCTGTTCGATCGTTACCTGACCGTTTTTCTTCCAATAAGGCATCAGATTTTTACCGAAATACTGGATAGAATACAAATCATCGTATCCGATCAATACATGCCCGGCCACTTTATCGGTCCCTACTTTTCCTAAATCCTCACTATAAGCCAGAGCAATCATCTCTTTATTCATATTTCCGGACAAATTACGATCGGCGGTATTTTCCACTTTTCCGTTAGCAGCAAATGCTTTTTTAGGAGTATAATAATCGGCGATCATCATAGCCGAACGATCCGAGGTATTTCCTACAAGATAAAAATATCCCCAATCGATACGCAAGTCGTCTCCCCGTTTGGCAAGTACCGGTTGTTCTTTCGTCCCCGCTTTCAGGAAGGTCTGTCCGTTCTTTTCCAACCGTTCACAAACCACCGGCTGACCGGTTTCGTTAACCGCCCACTGCGGAGTGGCTTCGATATACACCTGCACATCGTGTTGTTGTCCGTCTTTCGAGACTACTTCATAAGAAATATAATTTACCGGCCGAGCCATCAGATACAGATCGTCACACAACAGAGGTGCGGTAAAAGTCACATCCAACTGCACAGGTCCGGCTTCGAAAGCATACAGAGTCTGAGTAGGTAATACCATTGCAGACACCTGTTCAGCCTCCTGATCAAAGAACGTCTTATCGGGCTCCTTCACATACAATCCGAAATCCACATAACCACCGCCGGTTTTGTTTTTACAATAAGCAGCGATCACATTCTTTCCCGGTTTCAGGGTTTTCTTCACTTCGTCTTTCAATTCGGCCACAACATTATTGTGCCATTCATATCCGGTTTTTACAACCTGTTTCCCATTGATGTACAGTTCAAAGGTATCGTCATGAGAATATTTCAGGAAAACATCGGCATCCGACAAATCCTGATTCAGATCGAACTCCCGGCGCACCCAGATATCTTTGGTGGTCCACTCGGTACCCAGAAACAACATTTCAGGCGTACCGAAAGCCGCTTTTCCTTTCGTCCATCCTTTGGGATTGAAATCGACTTTTTCCCAACCTTTCTTCGGTTCTTTCAACGTATAATTTCCTTCCCAAGCCTCTACGGAAGCCATATCCACAATGGGATACAAGGGCAGATTTTCTTTTCCCATAAAACGATAACTCTTTCCATCCACCCGTACCACTCCGATCAACGGATGATTTTTACCGGTCCAGTGTTTTACAGGACTATCATACAAATTATCGGTTGTCGACCAGGCAGAAGTATAAGGGTCGATAGTCACCAGCGGATAAGCCGGAGCACGCAAATCGCTCTTCGGTTTTTCAGCTTCGGTACACGCGGTAAGCAAACAACTTGCCCCCAACACTAAATACAGTAATTTTCTCATTTTCATTTCAATCATTTCAAAATTATAGCATATTTCTACTTTCCCTGATCTCACCATTCCTCGCGTATATTTCCATCTTTATCCCTGAAAACCGTGCGGTCATTCGTAAATGTACCTTCGAATCTTCTATGATAAGGATACCCTTCGGGAGAAGTGTAAGTATAGCTGTAATTCATCTTCAGGGTCGTCGTGATCACCGATTTATTCTGTACCAATAAATCCGGAGATTCCGAAATGCTAATCCTATTCTGTGAAGCGTCACCTTCAGCCATCAAGTTGATTTCCGGAGTCATGGCAGTATAACTCAATGTACTGTCGCTATTGACCGTTACCTGAATCACATACTTGTCCCGATCCGTATCCGTTTCGTAAACCCCACCGGCATACATACGGCAGGTGTTGTAATTCAAAGTCGACAAAGTCAGATCCGTTGTCCAAGCCGTATAATCATCATTGTCTCCGGAATTATACACCTTTGCA
Organism: Odoribacter sp. N54.MGS-14; assembly: GCF_000980295.1. NCBI lineage: Bacteria > Pseudomonadati > Bacteroidota > Bacteroidia > Bacteroidales > Odoribacteraceae > Odoribacter > Odoribacter sp. N54.MGS-14. The sequence goes on from NZ_LARL01000118.1 coordinate 3,828, forward strand.
CCTGAGGGCGTATAGACATAAGAAAAATTATTCAGAATATTCAAATGAAACAAAGCCTTTCGGTATTTCGGCTCACCTACTTCATAATCCGACACGGAAGAAACCTCCAAAGGCAATACATAATCCTTGAACATATCCAGTCTGGACAAATCAAACTGAACAGACAGCAAAGCATACTCATCCCCTTTCTTAATGGTCACTTTTCCTTCATTCTCCAAAGTATAGCAATCTTCAGGTAACAACGTATAATAAAGCATAGTATCCTGGACGAAACGCTCATAATTATAATCATCCAACGTATCCGGGCATACCTTTACCTGAGCCTCTACATCTTTCGACAATACGGAAGTTCCACTGATTGAAATCGTAATTTGAGTGTTTACCGTTCCATCTTCCGGATATTCCACCCGCAAATCCTGGAAACCGTTCTCCGCAATCACCACCCGCTTGACAAACAGCTCATCGGGAAGATCATTGTTGCAAGCAGCAACCGTCATTCCCAATATGTACAAAAATAACAGTCTGTATTTCATCATCTTCATCATATTTAAATTAAAAATTAGCGTTCCCATCCCGGATTCTGCTGCAATTTAACATTCCGGTCCGTTTCGTTCTTAGGAATCGGCCACAAATACATCTTATCCATCCATCTCTTCTGCACCCGGGATATGACAGTCTCTTTATAGAAATCCTCTCTCTTGCTGGAAGTGATATTGATATTGAAGCCCTTGATCGGTCCGACTTCCTCTGTAGGAGCATCTTTCCAGCGACGTAAATCGAAATAACGGGCACTTTCGGCGAACAGTTCGATCTGGCGTTCCCGTTTCAGAGTAACTCTAAATTGAGCCGCATCGT
>NZ_LARL01000012.1:0-65804 GCF_000980295.1 Odoribacter sp. N54.MGS-14
AAAAAAACTTTTGCGTACCCCAAAATAAGGGCATGAAAAGATACAAAATATTGTTTATCAATCAATTATAAAATGAATATTTTTTGAGTGACGAAGTCAGGAATAAGACGGATTATTTCGTTTGCTTCATAAAAGCCTGATACTCATCTTCGCTGACTTCTACTTCTAAAAAAATTTTTCTTTTTCTTACTATTTTCTGCTCATCTTTGGCTTTATGAAGCCGGATCATCTCATTGTTTTTTTCTAAGGCTTCCGAATAATATTTGAACAGATCGATATTCAAAGCCATTGAAATATATAATGATCAGAAGAAATACGTTGAGCGAGGTGAAAAGGATGGCAGTTGGAGAGTGGTTGTGACACAGTGACATACCCCTTATAGTTGACGAAAAAAGAGGGGGTATCGATCATTTCGACTTACCCCCAATATTTCCCGCAACTTTTTCCATTGTCAGTTTCCGTGTTTGGAATGTAACTTCAGCCGCATCAGCCGAAGATCTTCTTCTGCATAATCCCCTTCGAATTCGTCGAAAGCTTCGGAAATATTGTCGGAACTCGCCTCCATAAAATAATCCATGATTTCCTGCTGTTGCTCTTCGTCGAGGATCTTATTGATATAATAATCGATGTTTAATTTCGTTCCGGAAAAGACGATCGCTTCCATCTCCTTGATCAGTTCGTCGAAGTTGAGCCCCAAAGCCGAAGCGATATCTTCCAGATCGATCTGGCGGTCGATATTCTGGATGATGTATACTTTGAATTTGGATTTATTGGCTACTGTTTTCACGACCATATCCTGTGCCCGTTCGATCTCGTTGTCTTCAACGTATTGTTTGATGACTTCGACGAATTCTTTGCCGTATTTCTGTGCTTTCCCGGCACCTACGCCCTGGATGTTGGCCAATTCTTCGAGTGTGATCGGATAATTGGTACACATATCTTCCAGTGACGGGTCCTGGAAAATGACGTAAGGAGGCAAGTTATTGGTCTTGGCTATTTTCTTCCGTAAATCTTTCAGGATAGCGAATAAAGTGCTGTCCAACGCAGATACACCACCTTTCTCCTGTATCTTTTCTTCTTCTTCGTTCTCGTCGAAATTGTGATCTTCCATCAGCATAAAACTTTTAGGGTTATCCAAAAATTTTTGGCCTTCATCCGTTAGTTTGATTACTCCGTATTGTTCTATATCTTTTTCGATAAATGAACTGACTAAAGCCCTCCGGTATACCATCGTCCAGAATTGCCGGCTTTTTTCCGAACCGGCACCGAATAATTCCAGTTTATCATGCTTATACGATTTGATGGCAGAATCGGCTTCACCGATGAGGATATTAACCAAATGTTCGATTTTGAATTTTTCTTTAACATCGCTGACCAGTTGCAGGGCATCGACCATATAATCTTCGCCTTCGAACTCTTTCTTCGGATAGAGGCAGTTGTCACAACAGCCGCAGTTGTCTTCTTCATAGGTTTCTCCGAAATAATGGAGCAGTACTTTACGCCGGCATAAAGAAGTCTCGGCATAAGCGACTGTTTCCATCAGCAATTGTTTACCGATTTCCTGTTCGGCAATGGGTTTCCCCTGCATAAACTTTTCGAGCTTTTGGATGTCTTTAAAACTATAATAAGTCAGACAGATTCCTTCGCCACCATCCCGTCCTGCCCGTCCTGTCTCCTGATAATACCCTTCGAGACTTTTAGGAATGTCGTAATGGATGACAAAGCGTACGTCTGGTTTGTCGATCCCCATACCGAAAGCAATGGTCGCTACAATAACGTCCACCTCTTCCATCAGGAAGCGGTCCTGGTTGGTACTTCGGGTACTGGCATCCATTCCCGCATGATAAGGAGCTGCTTTGATACCGTTGATACTAAGCACTTCCGCCAGTTCTTCCACTTTCTTCCGGCTCAGACAGTAGATGATACCGGATTTCCCTTCATGGTTTTTAATAAACTTAATAATGTCTTTCGTGACATCTCCTTGTTTAGGACGTACTTCGTAGTATAGGTTCGGTCGGTTGAAAGAAGATTTAAAAACCTGGGCATCCATCATATCCAGGTTCTTCTGGATGTCGTTCTGCACTTTGGGTGTCGCTGTCGCAGTCAATGCAATGATCGGCGCTTTACCGATTTCTTCGACGATCGGACGGATTTTCCGGTATTCTGTCCGGAAATCGTGGCCCCATTCCGAGATACAATGTGCCTCATCCACAGCAAAGAAAGAAATCTTGATCTTCTTTAGAAATTCAACATTACTTTCCTTGGTCAAGGATTCGGGAGCAACATAGAGCATTTTCGTTTTACCGCTCAAAATGTCTTCTTTCACATTTAAAATCTCATTTTTGGTCAACGAAGAGTTGAGAAAATGCGCAACTCCTTCAGCGGCTGAAAATGAACGCATGGCATCCACCTGATTTTTCATCAGAGCAATCAGCGGAGAAATAATAATCGCGGTGCCCTCGAGAAGCAATGCCGGTAATTGATAACACAACGATTTACCACCTCCTGTAGGCATCAATACAAAAGTGTTATTTCCTGCCAGCACGTTCTTAATGATGGCTTCCTGATTTCCTTTGAAATGATCGAAGCCAAAATACTCTTTTAATTTTGCGTGTAAATTAATCTGCAATCCCATTGTATTATTCATATATTTTGCACACCCTTTTTCTCAAGGAAATGCAAATTTATAACTTAATTTGTTTGGACAAACAAAATGGCACAATAAATGTTATGATCACCTAAGCAAATGAATGACAAAAATTGGTATTTTTGTCGTTTAGTAAAGTTATAGGAAAAAAATCGGGTTACCATAATTTTTTCTGATTTTTTTGGCATAAATATTGTCTATTGTTTAAGAAATATTTTAAAGAATAATCTAAGATGGTTGATATTAAGGAGGTTGCAAAAAAAGTAATTGCTGATGAAGCTTTAGCTATACAGAATCTGGCTCGATTTATCGACGACGATTTCGAAAAAGTGGTCCGATTGATCTATAATACGAAAGGACGGGTGATCGTTACAGGTATAGGTAAAAGTGCCATTATTGCCCAAAAAATAGTGGCTACTCTCAATTCGACCGGTACTCCTGCTGTTTTTATGCATGCGGCCGACGCTATCCACGGTGATCTGGGGATGATTTGCCACGACGATGTCGTCATTTGTATTTCCAAAAGCGGGAACACCCCCGAAATCAAGGTGCTGGTCCCGTTGATCCGGAATGTCGGTAACGAACAGATCGTGGCTATGGTATCGAATACCGATTCTTTCCTGGCAAAGAATGCGGCTTATGTATTGAAAGCACAGGTCGACCGTGAAGCTTGCCCGAATAATCTGGCGCCGACCAACTCGACGACAGCACAACTTGTGATGGGAGATGCCCTTGCTATTTGTCTGATCCAATGCAGGAGTTTTTCAAGCCGTGATTTTGCTAAATATCATCCCGGAGGATCCTTGGGGAAACGTTTATATACCCGGGTATCCGATGTATTCGATCAGGATAACCGGCCTTATGTATCTTTGGAAGACGGAATCCGTAAAGTGATATTGGAGATGTCGGGCGGAAGATTGGGCGCAGTGGCGGTGACCGATGCCGAAGGAGGATTGTTAGGCATTATTACCGACGGGGATTTGAGACGTATGCTCGAGAAATATGAAGATGTGGATGGCTTGAAAGCCCGGGATATTATGTCGGTTTCTCCGAAAACTATTCAGGAAGAAGAACTCGCTTACAACGCTTTCCAGAAAATGGAACAGAATAGTATCACTCAATTGGTGGTCGTGGACGAAGATAAAAAATACAAGGGAATGGTTCATATCCACGATATATTGAGAGAAGGGGTAGTATAATGATCATGAATAAAAGAATCGTATTATTAGTTGTATTACTGTTACTTGGACAATGCATGTGGGCTCAGAGTACCCGGGTGAAGGGGAAAGTGACGGATGCCAAGACGGGAGAAGTTTTACCTCTGGTCAATGTTTTTTTTACCGGGACGACTATTGGAATGACCACCGACTTCGATGGAGAATATTACCTCGAAACCCGCGAAGAAGTGACTGAGCTCCAGGCGTCTTTTGTCGGTTATCTCCCGAAAACAGTAAAGATAAACAAGGGGGCGTACAATGCTGTCGATTTTCAGCTGGAACCTCAGACTTTCGATCTGGACGAGGTAAAAGTTACTCCCGGAGAAAATCCGGCACATGTGATCCTCCGGAATGTCAGTAAAAACAAATACAGAAATAATCCTGCCCGGTTCGAACAATATTATTGTAAGACTTATACCAAGATGGAGCTCGACCTGACGAATATCAAGCCAGGGTTTAAAAATAAGAAGTTACAAAAGAATTTCGGATTTATCTTCGAGCACATGGATACTTCGGTCATTACGGGAAAGGCTTATCTGCCTGTGATGATTTCCGAAGCTTCTGCCGATTATTATTACCGGAAGTCACCGTCCTTATCCCGGGAGATTGTGAATGCCAGCCGGATTTCCGGTATTGAGGAAGACTATACCTTGGCGCAGTTTACCGGCCATTTACATGCCAACGTCAATTTTTACGACAACTATATCGATATTTTCGAAGTACGTTTCGCCAGTCCGCTTTCGGATCACGGGCTTTTATTTTATAAATATTTCCTGGTCGATAGTTTGCAGATCGATGGCCGGAAGACCTATAAAATCAGATTCCATCCCAAATCTTTCTCTACACCTGTATTGGATGGGGAAGTAAATATCGATTCGATGACCTGGGCATTGCAATCGGCTCACGTCAAAATGATGAAGGGGTTGAATGTGAACTGGATCAGACACCTGGTGTTGGATAATGAAAATCAGTTCCTGGACGATTCGGTCTGGTTTCCGAAGCAGGATAAAATCTTTGCCGATTTTTCCATCGTCATGTCCGATTCTTCGAAGATGGTGTCCTTTTTGGGGCACCGGCAAGTAGATTATTCGCATATACAGCTGAATCCGGTCATTCCCGACAGGGTGCTCAAAATGGATAATAATGTGATTATCGATAATAATGTCCTGAAAAATGACGATCGTTTTTGGGATACGATCCGGCCCTATGCATTGAGTGGTAAGGAAAAACAGATCTATGGAATGGTCGATTCGATTAAAAACGTACCCCTGTATCAAAATATATACACGATTGTCTCTATGGTCCTGGGTGGGTATTACGATACCGAATATGTAGAGTGGGGACCTTATTATAAGTTGCTTAGCTTCAACAAACAGGAAGGATGCCGTTTTCAGTTGGGCGCCCGGACTACAACCGATTTCAGCAAGAAAATCCGTCTTTTCGGTTACGGAGCCTATGGAACGAAGGATCGTCGCTGGAAAGGAGCCGGTGGATTCGATTATTCCTTCAACGATTTACCGACTTCGAAGTTATCGGCTGCTTTCAAACACGATGTCGTGCAATTGGGAGCGGGAATCAATGCGTTTACCGAAGGAAATATCCTGAGTTCAATCTTTTCGAGAGGGGATAACGATCGGTTGAGTATGGTCAACCAGTTGGATGTGAACTTTGAGAAAGAATGGCGGCAAGGGGTTTCCAATACTTTTGGGGTACAGGTCAGGGACCTGTTTTCTAATCCTTATGTGCCTTTTGTGAAACCTGACGGAGAATTGATGCCCTCTGTACAGTCGACGATAGTACGCTTGAATACCCGTTTGTCTAAAGATGAAATAGTCGTTCGTAAAGCATTCGATAAATACAGTTTAGGATCCGATTATCCGATTATCGGCGTCGATCTGGCCATGGGGGTGAAGGGGCTGTTTAAAAATGACTATGAATTTTACCGGGCTGTAGCTTCTATCAATTATGATTTTCCGATTTCGCCGATCGGTAAGTCTCATGTGGTACTGACCGGAGGAAAAATTTTCGGGAAAGTGCCTTATCCTTTACTGAAACTTCACGAAGGAAACGCTACCTATTTTTATGATCCTTACGCTTTCTCATGTATGAATTACTATGAGTTTGCTTCGGATACCTGGCTGGCATTTTTCTACGAACATCATTTTAAAGGTTTCTTTTTGGGGAAGATTCCTTTGATGAAAAAATTGAAATGGCGGGAAGTATTTATTTTCAAAGGATTGATCGGAACACTTTCCGATAAGAATAACGGAAGCCTGCCCGATACCCGGGCCATACTGTTGTTCCCCGAGGGAATGTCTTCGGTGTCCAAGCCCTATTTTGAAACAGGGGTCGGCATAGAAAATATTTTCCGGCTGTTCCGGATCGATGCGATATGGAGACTGACCCACCGCGAAGACCGGCCAGGACAGCATGTCCAGAATTTTGCTATTAATTTTTCTGTTCATTTGAATTTTTAAATCATTTTCCTGTAGTCCTTGTATTTTTTTTCTTCCTCTCTGTCTTTTTCTTATCTTTGTGATCTAAAACAGCACATGATGATACTAAGAGCAGAACATTTGATAAAGAAATATAAAAGTCGTACCGTTGTCAAAGATGTATCGGTGCAAGTGGAGCAAGGAGAGATTGTGGGTTTGTTGGGGCCTAATGGTGCTGGGAAAACGACTTCTTTTTATATGATTGTCGGACTGATCACTCCGAATGGTGGTCGGATCTTTCTGGATGATCAGGAAATAACCAAAGAACCGGTTTATAAGCGTGCACAGTTGGGGGTAGGTTATTTGGCACAGGAGGCTTCGGTGTTCCGGCGGCTGAGTGTCGAAGACAATATCCGCGCTGTATTGGAAATGACCAAAATGACCAAAGAAGAGCAGAAAGACCGGCTCGAAGAAATGCTCGACGAATTCGGGTTGCAGCATATCCGTAAAAGCCTGGGAATCCAGTTGTCGGGAGGAGAACGACGCCGTACGGAAATTGCCCGGGCACTTTCGATCCGGCCTAAATTTATTCTGTTGGACGAGCCTTTTGCCGGTGTAGACCCTATCGCAGTCGAAGATATTCAAAATATCGTACAGAAATTGAAGGATAAGAACATCGGTATTTTGATTACCGACCACAATGTACAGGAAACACTTTCGATCACCGACCGGGCCTATCTGCTTTACGACGGCCGTATCCTGCAAGCCGGAACAGCAGAGCATCTGGCTGCCGACCCGGAGGTACGGAGAGTATATTTGGGGAAAAATTTTGAATTGCGCCGCAAAAAATAATCTCCGGCTAAAATGTAGGTTTATTTCGTTACCAATTCGTCTCCGGTGATCGGAATTGTCGACCCGGTCACCTCTGTCGGTCGTCTACCTTTTTCTATCACTGACCGGCGGAACTCCTCACTTCGCAAAAAACTTTACGTTACGTTTCCGTCAGACATCACCGGTCTGACGGTATAAAAACCGGAATCGGAATAGAAGAAAAAATGCCCCTGGATTTTATTTTTAATTATTATTTCTTTTTATTAATTTCCGCAACAAAAATATCCAATTCAGAAGAGTAAACCTGTATGGTCCAAGTTCATTACGGAGGTATTGATAAGCTCTTTTTTTTAAAGTTTTCAGTGTATTAACCGAAATTTTCAATTGTTCGGCGATTTTGGGATTAGATACTCCTTCCAGCGTCAGTAGTACAATTTTTCGTGTCTGTTCCGGTAATTTATAAATTGCATCGTACATAGATCCGAATACCTCCTCTTCAATGATTTTACGCTCCAATGGCTCCCTCAATTCATTTTGTAGCCATACATTGAGTTCTGTACTATTCCTGTTTCGTACTTTGTCATGCCGGAGATAATCAAGTGCTGCATTCCGGACATTCCGGAAAAGATATACACGGATAGCTGTAAAGCTGTCAAATCCTTTTAAATGATCCCACAACTGGATAAAAGCCTCTTGTACCAAATCTTCCGCTATGTCTTTGTCTTTAACATAGTGAAATGCGAATGACCAAAGTGAAGTGTAATGGCGGTCGAATAACCGGTCGAATACATCTGGCTGGTCATATGAGAATTCCTGTAAATCAGTTTTAGCATGGTTGTCTGAGGCTTTTTTCAGCATAGTATAATAATAACGAACAAAAATAATGGCAAATATATGAAATTACTTATTTTCCTCTATAATTTATTAGTAATCCTATAACTTTTCAGCCATTAAAACTGTTTTATTTTCTCTACTATATCATTTTTTTCCGATTGTTTCTAATGCTTTGTCTACAACTAAAACTTCATTACCTGGCATGTATCCGGAATGGGTCCATACCACTTTCTTATCGTTTATAACTAAAACATAGGGAATTGCTGAAATATTGAATGCTTTATATAGCTCTTTATTCGGGTCGAGCAGTACTTCGAATGGCCATTTTTTCCCTTTTACAAGGGATTTTACTTTAGCCATTGCTCTGGCATCATCAATTGATACTGCTATAATCCGGACTTTATTTTTCCAGGAGTCTTCTAAATCTTTTAATGCTTCCAGTTCACTTTGGCAAGGCTTACACCAGGTTGCCCAAAATGATATGATTACCGGGCCTTGTTGTACTGCGTCTTTAAAAGTAATTTTTTTCCCGTCCAATTGTTTTAAGGTTACATTTTCCGGAATCATTTGTCCGCAAACTTGTAGGTTCCAGATCAATAAAGTGAGTAAAATTAGAATTCCTGTTTTCATTTTTTTCTTTTTATTAGGATGAATAAGTTACTTCTTTTTAAGAAACGTGTAGCCCTGTTATTCGGGTGACAATTCTTTTGATTTTATATATAAAATCCCAGGGATATTTCCGGGAGAACCAATGAAATGGATCTTACCCTTTGCCGCCGGAAAAATATTTTTCCTGAAATGTGTTTTCTTTTCAGTCACCCTGTCAGGTGGGGTATACGTTTCTTATTTGAAAAATAACTTTTAAACTTATAAATTATGAGAAAATCGTTTTTATTGTTTTTGTCTGTTATCTGTGTGATAGCGTTTTCTTGTTCTGATTCGGACGATGGAGATGATACGGGTGACGGCATTTTAAGCGGTCTTACCTTGACTTCAGACCGTTCTTATTTTTCAGCAGATGGTGTGGATGCTGTAGTTTTTACCGTGAAGGACAATACCGGGAAAGATGTAAGTACACAGTGTGTGTATAAAGCCAATGACCAGGAATTAGTCGATAACACCTTGTCTTCTGACACTCCGGGTACTTATAAAGTTGTTGCAACTTACAAGGGAATTGTATCTAATACCTTAGATGTGATTGCTATGAATGAGAATGTAAAGTTAAAGGTGACTTCTGATAAAAAGAGTATCGTGGCAGATGGCGGAGATTTTGCCTGTCTTTATTTAGTTGATGAGCAGGGGAGCCGTATTTCTGGGGGAGAGTTTTATATTGACGGGGAAAAGTTAGATAGCCCCTATTTCGGAACGACAGAGGCCGGGATGCATCGAATTACTGCAATGTGGCAGGGGAAAGAAGCTGAAGAGGCATTGAATTTGGGTGCATTTAAAGAAGGTGAGTTTACAGCGCGTATGTTAGTAGAAAGCCTGACTGGAACGAATTGCGGATACTGTACCAGTACAATCCAATTACTGACTGAAGAAGATGCATTGGCCCGGAAAGATCCCAGAATCGTTTTGATCGAGACGCATTACGAGGGACAATCTCCTGAAATGTGGCAGAAATACGATGAACGCAGCCGGGAGATGGAGAAAGCTTTTATTGCATATTTCGGCTCTACGGGTACTCCTTCGGTTTATTTAGATCGTAATAAAGATAAATTTTCAGTCGATGCTATGGGACGTGATGGATTACTGTCGGCTATTAAATCCAAGGCTGAGGTTGCTATCGCCATTAAAAATTCTTTATCGGAAGATAAAAAACAAGTTGAATTGACTGCTGTGATCGGTAGTAAAAAATCTTTCAACGGTAAAGTGATCGCTGCTTTGGTTGAAGATGGCATGTATTTGAATCATGTTTCTTTAGGGATGATAGAGTGGTTTCATACCATGCGTGATTATATGCCTTCATTTGAAGGAGAGGAAGCGGTGGCTTTTGAACCGGGTGCCCCGAAAGAAATTAAATTCCAGATCAATATGGGAAAAGCAGATCCGGTAAAGAGTACGCTTGTGGTTTTTGTAACGAACGAACAGGGGGTGGTTGAGAATGTGCAACAGGTTGCTATTGGGACGAATGTCGGGTATTGAATCTTTGAATATAGGTAGGAATGTGTAATTGTAAAATTCCTGTTTTATTGGTTGTATTTGCTGTATTTTCCGGGTTTGTACAAGCCCAGGAAATACAGCGCTCCAAGGGACATTTTAGCGGAAGTCTGGAGACGAACTGGGGATTCTACATGAAGGATGATAAGTTGGGGGTGAAGAAGGTGGAAGATAAAGTGGCTACCAATACTTATCTGACTTTAGGATATTCATTTAAAGCTTTCCGTTTTGGTTTGGAGTATGATATCTATGAACCTCCGATGATCGGTTTTTCTCCGGAATGGGAGGGATGTAAGTTGATGAGAGGATTTGCTGAATGGACCGGTAAGTCTTTGGAATTACGTGCAGGGACGGTATATGAACAGTTTGGAAGTGGTTTGATTTTTCGTACTTATGAGGAAAGGGCCTTGGGGATTAATAATGCCTTGATGGGGGGGAATATCAGGTGGCGTCCGTGGGATGGGGTGACTTTGAAAGTCGTGGCCGGAGTACCGCAGAAATTTCAGGAATATGCTCCGGTACGGATCTATGGTACAGATGGAGAAATAGATTTGGGAAGTTTGTTGTTCCCGGAAAACGGAATGCTGCTTTCGGTGGGTGGTTCCTGGGTATTGCGTGATGACAGAAGTGATGAACATAATGTGAAGGCCGACCGGGTAGTACGGAATTATGCCGGCAGGCTGGATTTGTCCAAAGGGATATTTTCCCTGGGAGGGGAATATGTTGCAAAAAGTCGCTCTGTGTATTGGGACGACGCATATAACATCCGCTATGGAAAAGGTCGTAATGTACTGTTGTATGCAGGGATCGATGCTCCGGGAATAGGTTTTTCCGCAACATTTCGTGCTTTTGAAAACGGAGATTTGCGGGTCGACGATTGCTTAAACGATGAAAGTGTCAGTTTGAATTATGTGCCGGCATTGACCATGCAACATAAATATGCATTGTTGACTTTATTTCCGCATGAGATAAAAATGGCAGGAGAGACAGGAGGACAATTCAGTTTGTTTGGGGAGCTGCCTATGGGGGGGAAAACAGGAAATCCCCTGTCTTTTGCAGTGAACGGATCTATGTATCGGAGTCTTACTGTGAAAAAGGACGATGAGAGTACGTATCTTTTCAGGCAGAAAGGAAAATTACTTTATGGAGAGATCGGCTTGGAATTGGAGAGAAAATGGTCGAAGAGTTTCAAAAGTACATTGTTGTTTTTCCACCAGAGGAAACTGGAATTCAGTAAATATGGTTTTGGGAATATGAGGATGGACTCAGAGGTATTGGTTGCTGATCTGCTTTACAAAGTTACCCCGAAAACTTCTTTACGGATGGAGTTGCAGCATGTGTGGAGCGACTCAAAAGATAATCAGCGTTGGGCCATGGGATTGTTAGAGCTGGGATTGGCTCCGGCATGGATGGTATATGTAAGCGATATGTGTAATTATGAAAGTTATGGTGACAGCCTTCATTATTATCGTGTCGGAGGGAGTTACAGCTGGCGTAGCTTGCGGGCATCTGTCGATTATGGCCGGAATCGGGAGGGAATACAATGTGCCGGGGGAGTATGTCGCTATTTTCCGGAACATACAGGAGTTACTGTCATGTTATCCGTTGCTATTTAAAAATGGTTAACCATTAAATATAAATTTATGAAGACAAAATATTTATTTTTTAGTGTTTTATTCGTGTTCATCGTATGGGGTATCGTTGCCTGTAAAGATGATGATGGGCTCGATATGCCTGTTGAGTTGACAATTGGCGGAAATCAAACAACTTTTGAGTTTCCGGCAATGGGTGGAGAACAAAAACTGGCAATGAAATCCAATTATCCCTGGGGTGCGGAAATGTCTCCATTGGAAGACAGTGTATGGTGTAAATTGAAAGTTTCTGAAAAAGAATTGGTGATCAGTCCTTTACAGAATCTGGATACATTAGTGCGCTCTTCCCGGGTGAAAATTTTTTCAGGGGAAGGGGAAAATATGAAAACTTTGTACCTGGATGTGGTCCAAAAGGCCGGAGATAAAATGTCTATTATGTTTTCTCCGGAAAAAGTCGTTTTTTCTCCGAAAGAAGAAACCAGGGAAGTGATGTATATGACTTTCAGTCCGGAAATCGAGTACAAGTGGCGTGGCGATACCTTGGTCGATTGGATTACCGTACAACTCGATGCAGAAAATTCAAAATTATTACTGACTTCCGAATTTAATGAATTGTTGACAGCCCGTCGTGCAACGTTGGAAGTATCCGGTGGTGTCGGAGGTAACCGTTTCACCGATACTTTGGCTATCGAACAAATGGGAAATGAGCCGATGATCGTGGCGAATCCGGATACTGTCCGTATAGATGCTGCCGGAGGTAGTGTTGATATTGAAGTTTTGTCGACAGTCGAGAAATATAATGTAGAGGCTTCGGGATGGGTAAAAATGGAACTGAAAGAAGGGGAAACGGATAAATACCTGTTATCAGTGGAGGCTAATCCGACTTTGAATGAACGTTCTATTGGAATTTTACTTAGCACACCTTATGGTGCTACTCCTTTTGTGAACGGAAGATTGACAGTTATCCAGGAAGGAAGTGTTTTGGCGAAAATTTCTACCGACCAGGAAAAAGTTAATTTTAAAACAGAAGGCGGTGAGATAACGGTGAAGGTAAACTCTTCCTGGGAAAACTGGAAAGCAGAAGTTAATGAAGAGGCGCAGGAGTGGTGTTCTATCAGTACAGAGGGAGATGTGCTGAAGGTGAATGCGACTGTTTCCGAGCTGGAAACAGATCGTACGGCTACCATCACCCTGAGTACCGGTGCGGCTTCTAATACGGCTTCATGTGAGGTGGTTGTAACTCAGCTCGGAACCAAACCGTCACTGGTACTTTCGACAGACCGGGTTACCTTGAATGAGGCTGGAGATGAAGTGATTGTAAAAGTCTCTACGAATGCAAAACTATGGGGAATGACCCTGCCTGAAAGCGAAGATAAATGGTGTACTGTGATACAGGATGATATTAATAATCAGATAAAGATCAGTGCTACACCTGCAGAAGCCGGTTCCCGTTCTGTCGAATTAATCGTTGAGATTCCTCAGACGGATGTGAAAGTGAAATTGACTATTATACAAAGTAAATATTATAAAGTAGGTGATTTGTATGTAGTCAATGGTGAACCCTTAGGTCTGGTATATGAAATCAGCGACGGAGGTGCCCATGGTAAAGTGGTAGCTTTGAAAGCTCACAGGGATCTGAATCTGTGGTATCGTACAGGATTACCTTATGATGAAATCCATCCGGAGGATCCTAATAATGTGGGAGTAATTGCCCGTAGTGAGACAGACGGACAGGAGAATATGAAAGCTTACAAACAGATCCCCGATTGGAAAACTCATTATCCTGTAGCTGCTTATGTCAGTGATTTGAATGACGAGAATGGAAATCCCGGATGGTATCTGCCGGCTATTAAAGAAGTACAGGCAATGGTAGGCTGGATTGACGGGGAGGTTTTATCTCCTGATGGTGAAGCTGGGCAGGAGCCTTCTGAAGCCATGAAAGAAAAACGTAAAGCTATTAACCAGTTGATCGTTGATAATGGAGGCAATGAGTTCTATTTCTATGGATATGATGTCAGTTTTATCATTGATCAGACCAATGCATGGGAGGCAGATTATTTCAACCGGATTTATACCTCGACAGAAACCGATTATCAGGTACATCCGATGGTATTTAAATTTTATTTGCGAAATGGTTGGTGGGAAACGATGCATGTCTATGGAGATCTGGCCGGAAGTTATGGAGAAGTTCGTCCGTTCCTTGCATTTTAACAAGTAAAAATATGTGATATGAAATATTTAATTAATTTATTGTTTCTTTTGGGAGCAGCCTTCTTTTTAGGAGGTTGCTCAGACGACGACGATCCTGTAGATACGCCCCGGCTGGAAGTCTCGGAGAGTTCCCTGCGTTTCGGTTCTCTGGCAACAGAGCAGGTTATTCAGGTAACTTCTAGTGAGGCTTGGAAAATTGCAAATATTCCCGACTGGTTATCGGTGGAGCCGGTAAGTGGACAAGCCGGAGAATATGAGGTAAAGGTTGCGGTAATTGAAAATACGACTGAAGTAGAACGAAAAGTACGCCTGGTGGTTCAGGCAGGAACAGAAAACTGGAATTTGCCGGTATATCAGCTGGAAAAAGGAGTATTGGAGATCAACGAAAAAGAGTTCATCGCTTTGTATAACCATACTTCCCTGAAAGTTCCTTACCGGTCAAACGGCACCTTGAATGTAACTTTCAGCGAAGGCGTGGATTGGATAACAGCTCCTGTCACCAAGGCGGTGACCGACCGGAATCTGGCTTTAACTTTGACTGTGAACAATTCCAATGTTATCCGGGAGGCTATAGTTTATCTGAAGGACACTCAGAGTAATCTGAGCGATACGCTGAAAGTGACCCAATATCCGGAACCCAAATGGAAATTGAATAACGATAAGCTGTTTGCCAAATATGATATGACAGAATTGACACATTCGTTTGAATGTAATATACCTTTCGATGTGGTGTTTGACGAAGAGGTAGAATGGGTGAAATTAAAGGAGACAAAAAGCGAAGACGGACAATTCAAGATGGTTTTTGAGTTACAGCCCAATACCGGTGAGTTTTTCAACCGTACGAAATTACGTCTGGAAAATGAAGTACTGGGATTGAGTTTCCCGCTATCCTTGAGTCAGATGTATAAAACTTACGACGGACATACTGTGATCTGGAAAAAACCGACTTATAATGATCCTTTTGCATCAGTACCTAATTTCCCGCGTATTACTTTTAATTTTATTCTGATTGGAGACGGTTTCACGAAAGAAGAAATCGAATCAGGGGTTTATGATTTGTATTGTCAGGAAGCGATGGAGGGTATGGAATCGCTGGAGCCTTTCAAAACTTATTCGGAACGTTTCGGATTTATCCTGCTGCATGCTGAATCTGCCGAATCTGGATGTACGGACTATAATGCGACTTATGGAGGACCTAAGGTGGTAGATACCCGTTTTAAATGTTCTTATGATGAGTTCGGAACCGGTATGAACTGTGATTATACGGCTATTCAGGAGTTTGTCAAGACTAGTATTGAGGGTGCAGGTTTGGACTATATTCCGACGCAGGATGTTGTGATTGTGATGGCTAACGGTAAACGTTACGGAGGGGTAGCCAACCTGACCAAATCTGGAGAAGGTGTCGCTATTTGCCCGGTATCTGAGGAGCCTTTCCCGAATAATTTTGTCCAGATTTTGCGCCATGAAGCCGGAGGACATGCTTTCGGAAAATTGGCCGATGAGTATTCTTTCGGTGGGCCTATCGATGCGAGTACGGCTAGTTACCTGAAGTCATGGCAGGAGGCAGGAATGTATCTGAATGTATCGATGTCGTCGACCGAATTTCCGAAACCTTGGCAAGAATTGAAAGACAGAGGTAAGATTTCCGATGTATATGTCGGTGGTTTCTCATGTAGTGGCGGGGTATGGCGTTCTTCTGAAAACAGTCTGATGAAAGGGATGGATGAAGGATTCAATATTTTGAGCCGTTATTTGATTTATTTACGAATGAAAAATTTACGGGGTGAAGGGATGGATTTTCCAGCTGCGTCGCTGGACGATTTCCTTTCCCGTGATAAAGAAGATACTGAATGACTCTTTTGATTAGCTATGAGAACGGACAGTGAAGAGGCGATTAGGCGTTCGATTATTCATTCTCTGTTGGGAGATTTAGACGAGCAGGAAAGTCGGACATTGGAAAACTGGCTGAAAACACCGGAGCATCAGGACTTTTATAAAAAAATCAGTAACCGGGAATATGTCAGATGTAAGATGGCAGGGTTGGAGTTGTCCGATAAGGAAAAAGCCCGTGAACGTTTGAAAATGAATATTGCGCGTCGGATCGAGAGATACAGACGGCGGAAATGGTGGGGGAGGGTAGCAGGGATTGTTCTGCTGTTGTGTATGGGGGAAGGCGTCTGGTTTTATTGGCAAAATGAAGTGAAGCAAACGGATCAGGACCTGGCAGAGAGAGTGACAGCCTCTTCTCTGCCGGTCATTCGGCTGGCTTCAGGTAAAGAGATTATGTTGAACAGGGATTCTGCTTACAACTGGGAGGGAGGCTTCTTGTTAGCTGAGGATGGGTATGCCCGTTATGAACCGACTGCAAACGTAAACCGGGCAGACTCTTCCCAATATAATGAGATACGGACACCCAGAGGAACGGATTATAAGATGATCTTACCGGATGGGACGAAAGTATGGATGAATGCGGAATCTGTAGTACGTTTTCCTGTAGTTTTTCCGACAGGAGAGCGTCGGGTAGCTTGTGACGGAGAGGTATTTTTTGACGTGGCACGTGATTCCTTGAGGCCTTTCCGGGTGGAAACGGCAGGAAATGTCGTGAAGGTTTTAGGAACCCGTTTCGATATCCGTCATTACGAAGATGAACCTTATTCGGCTGTGTTGTTGTCGGGAAGTATCCGGTTAAGCCGGGGAAAGCATGAGGTTTTACTGAAACCGGGAGAACAAGCACAGTTGATGGAAGAACGCTGGGTGGTTGGAAAAGCCGGAGCTTCGGCAACAAGCTGGATCGACGGGTATTTTTTGTTTGATAACCGTTCTCTGGAATATATCATGAGAGAATTGGCACGTTGGTATGATATTGAAGTGTTTTTTGTAGATAGTGATAAACAGAACGAATATTATTCTTTTGAAATTGAACGGAGTAGTTCGTTAAAACATGTGATGAATATACTGGAGAAGACCCGTACGCTGGATATCGAATTGAAAGGCCGGACGGTCATTATCCGTTGAAAGAGAGGAATAGGTAATTTAATGAGAATATGAAAAATAATAGAGAGAATCGAATACGGTGGGGAAAGGTCTGCCGTTGGGCAGGAATATGGATCCGGTTATCCTTAATTACTTTGTTAATATTAACCGAACCTTTAGTGGTTGAAGCTGCCGGACAGAGTGTGGCATTCCGTCTGGAAAATGTTTCATTGAAAGAAGCTTTTAAAGAAATAAAGAGACAGTTGGGTTACAGATTGGCTTATAATGAGCAAGTTATAAATACTATTGGAAACGTTTCCGTAGACGTTGTATCGGGAAATATAAATGAAGTGATGGAACAATGTCTGCGTGGTTCTGATTTTAGTTATGAGATTGAAAATCAGATTATTGTTATTTATAAGAAACAAGCCGGGGCCGATATGGCTGCTCCCCAGAAATTAATTAAGCTGGAAGGTGTCGTAGTCGATTCTAAAGGAGGGGTACTACCAGGAGTTACGGTTGTGGTGAAAGGTACCACGATAGGGGTGGCAACGGATATTGACGGTAAATTCAGTCTTGAAATAACAGAAACTCCGGGTATCTCTCTGGAATTTTCTTTTGTGGGAATGAATTCCAAAGAGATTCCTGTTAAAATAGAGAATGGAAAAGTACAACCTTTGCGGGTTGTTCTGGAAGAAGCAGAGACTGAATTGGATGAAGTTGTGGTTACCGGTATGTTTTCCCGTAAAAAGGAAGGATTTACCGGTTCTGCGGTGACGGTAAAAGGGGATGAATTAAAAAAGATCAGTACTACAAGTATTGCTAAGGCTTTGTCTACCATTGAACCCAGTTTCCGGATCATGGAAAATATCAGTGCGGGTTCGGATCCGAACCGTTTACCGGACATGCGTATGCGTGGTTCTTCCACGCTGCCTGCCGGAGGGGCCGGAGACAATAGCTTGGTGTCTTTGCAGGGAGAATACGATACTTATCCGAATCAGCCCTTATTGATACTGGATGGTTTCGAGATTGACGTGCAGACGATGGTCGATTTGGACCCGGATCGTGTACAGTCGATCACAATGCTGAAAGATGCTTCTGCAACGGCGATTTACGGTTCGAAAGCATCTAACGGTGTGATTGTAATAGAAACTTACACTCCGAAACCAGGAGAAATCAATGTGAGTTACGGCGGTAACCTGCGTTTGCAAATGCCGGACCTTTCGGCTTATAATTTGATGGATGCAGAGGAAAAAATCCAGGTTGAAGCTTTGGCTGGTTTATATTCTCCCAATGACCTGGATTCCCAACGGGACTATCAGAACCGTTTGCGTGAGGTGAAAAGAGGAGTTGATACGTATTGGTTGTCCCAACCTTTGCGGACAGCTGTACAACACCGGCATGCCCTGACGCTGGAAGGAGGAAGTGAGGCCCTGCGGTATAAATTGTATCTGGGACTCAATCAAACGCCGGGAGTAATGAAAGAGTCACGGCGTAGTACCCAGACGGCAGCGTTGGATCTTTCTTACCGTTACCGTAAATTACTGATGAAGAACAGCCTGACCGTGGATAATTCAACAGGAGATGACAGTCCTTACGGATCTTTCAGTGAATATACCCGTTTGAATCCTTATTTACGGCCTTACGGAGAAAATGGAGAAATCAATAAAATTATGCAGACCTGGGATATGATCTATCTGGGTAATTCACAACCTTATCAGGTAGCTAATCCGATGTATAATACGACCTTTCATAGTAAAGACCGGACCACCTCTTTTAGTATCCGTAACCTTTTTAAATTAGAGTATACTCCGACGGATGCCTGGCGTTTGCAGGCCGATATTTCTATACAGAAATCGACGGGTAAGGACGAGGTTTTCCGTCCTGCACAGCACACCGCTTTTGCTGAAGTGGTGGATCCTACCCTGAAGGGTGATTTTAAACGTAACCAGTCGGAGGATTTCAATTATATGTTTGCTTTTACAGCCAGTTATAACAATGTGGTCAATGATGTGCATTATCTGACGGGAAATCTGCGTTATTCAGTAGAGCAAACTCATAGCGAAGTCTATGGAGCAACGGTGACGGGTTTTCCGAACGGCAATATGGATCATATTTTGTTTGGTAAGAAATACAATGAAAACATGACCGGAAGTGAAGGAACTACCCGGGCTTTGGGAGCTGTGGCTACTTTGGGATATTCTTATGATTATCGTTATTCTGCCGATTTTAATATCCGTATCGACGGTTCTTCACAGTTTGGTAAAGACAATCGTTTTGCTCCTTTCTGGTCTGCAGGTTTACGCTGGAATATGAAGAAAGAAAGTTGGCTGAGAAATGTTAAATGGGTGGATGATGTGGTATTGCGGGCTTCATATGGGGTGACAGGTACACAAGGTTTTTCTCCTTATCAGTCCCGCTCAGTTTATACTTATACCAATTTAATGAAACCTTATTTTTCTTCTAATGCAACGGGGACGGAACTGGTCGCTTTGGGTAATTCGAATCTGAAATGGCAACAGACCGGAACCTGGAATGTTGGCTTGGAACTTTCCTTACTCAAAGGGCGTTTTACTACCCGGGCCGAATATTATATCAAGAATACGAAAAATTCTTTAGCACAGATCACGCTGGCTCCTTCTGTCGGTTTTGCTTCTTATCCGGAAAATATGGGAAATCTGGAGACGAAAGGGGTGGAGCTGAATTTTTCATTTATTCCTTATCGTAATCTGGATAAAGATGCTTATTGGGTGATCACGGTAAATGGTTCACATAATGAAGAAAAACTGAAAAAAATATCGGATGCTTTGCGCCATATGAATGAGCTTAATACCAGCAATGAAAAAGACAAACCTCTGCCGATGTATGAAGAAGGAGAGTCACAGACGCGTATTTGGGTTGTCCGTTCGCTGGGAATCGATCCGATGACAGGAGATGAGTTATTACTGACCCGCAATGGTAAAGTGACCAGTGAGTATAATGCTATTGATAAAATCCCTTACGGGGACACAGAGCCGAAATGGCAGGGAAATATCAATACTGCATTTAATTATAAAGGATTTGGAGCCAATCTTTCTTTTAACTATAAATTCGGAGGACAGGTATATAACCAGACGTTGGTGGATAAAATCGAGAATGCCGATTTACGGTATAATGTAGATAAACGTGTCTTGCAGGAACGCTGGCAGAAACCGGGGGATGTGGCTAAATACAAACGCCTGACAAACTCTGTCAACGGATCGGAAACACGTCCGACATCCCGTTTTGTGATGGATGAGAATACATTGACTTTCGGTTCGTTGTCTCTGACTTACCGGATGGATCAGCAAAATACACGTTTCCTGAAAAAGAGTTTTATCAGTTCGTTGAAGTGGGGATTTACTATGGAGGATATTTTTTATCTCTCATCTGTAAAACAGGAGAGGGGATTGGATTATCCTTTTGCCCGTCAGTTTGCAATTTCGTTAAATGTAGTATTTAAATAATATGAATATGTATAAATTTGTATATGGTTTCCTGTTGGTGATCGTATTGGGGAGTAGCGGATGTTCGGACTGGCTGGATGTACAGCCTAAAACTTCCGTGCCGGAAGAGGATTTGTTTGCAGATGAGTTTGGTTTCCAGGATGCTTTAACGGGCTTTTATCTTAAAATGGGAGAGTCTTCCCTTTACGGACGTGAGCTAACCTATAATTATATGGAGATGCTTGCCGGACGGTATGAGTACGCTCCTGACATAACGAACTGGACATCGATTTATAATTATGACGGAACTTATAAAAGTATTAAAGATAATGTTTTTTCAGGTGCTTATAATATTATTGCGAACATTAATAATTTCCTGCATTATCTGGAGGTGAACCGTGAGGTAATTACAACGCCGGGTTATTATGAGATTATGAAAGGGGAAGCTTTGGGTTTGCGTGCCTTTCTGCATTTTGATCTGTTACGGATGTTCGGGCCGGTATTTGCTATGGAACCTCAGGGGAAAGCTATTCCTTATCGGACAGTATTCAGTAATGAACCGACTCCTGTATTACCTGCTACGGAGGTGGTAGACGCTTGTCTGGCGGATTTACACCAGGCAGATTCTCTATTGTGGGAGGCTGATCATGATATCTTTGTTCATGACGTCAATGCAGACCCGTTTCTGGAGCTGCGTCAGTTTCGTATGAATCGTTGGGCTGTAAAGGCTATGTTGGCAAGGGTATATTGTTACAAGGGGGATGAAGAAAGTAAAGCTAAGGCTTATGCTGTTGCCAGTGAGGTGGTGGAAAGTAAATTGTTCCCGTTGACTGAAGCTTTGACGACAGAAAACAGGATCTTATTCGATGAACATATTTTTAGTTTACATATTTATGAGATGGAGAAAGTGGTGGACCCTGATTTCATCAATCAGAATGTTTCCGGTTTGGGAGTCGGCAAAGAACTGTTCGGGCAGTTTTATGATTTATCTGCCGGTGGTTCTACTGATTTCCGTTCAGGAAATGCCGCTTTTCATGAGATGTTGATTACTGATGATACAAAGAAAATCTTGTCGAAATACGATCAGACCGGATATGCCTCAGATCATTTACCGAATTATACAGGAGCTTATTCCGGTGCAGATGTCATGCCCTTGATCAGGATTCCGGAAATGTATTATATTATGGCTGAATGTGATCCGGATCCGCAGAGCAGCGCTGAAATTTTGGATATGGTTCGTTTTAAACGGGGAATCGCCTCCAGTGATGCGACAGATGGGGGAAAAGGATATGACGAACCGGATACCCGTGAAGGATTTGACAGTGGGCATACGCGCCGGATCAACGAAGTGATGCGTGAATACCTGAAAGAGTATTACGGAGAGGGACAGCTGTTTTATTTTTATAAACGGCACAACTACGTCACTTTTGCAAATTGCAGTTTGGTCGATGTACGGACAAAGTATCAGTTTCCTTTGCCTGAAAATGAAGATATGTTTGGTATAACCGGAAAATAGTAAGTGATGAAAAGATTGATATATGGAATGATGGTTGTATTGATTACCGCCATTTCTTGTGAGAAAAATGATATAAAGGGATATAACGAAGCACCCCGTCTGGAATTTTTCAATACAAAAGCCAGCTGTGTTTTCGACGACCGGGACTATATGAATGAAGTTACAGAACGTGCTTTAGAGGTAAAGGTGCGTTGTTTGGGATATGCTTTGGAAAAGCCTTTGAATTTTTGCCTGAAAACGGTCGAGCAGATGGAAGGGGTTGTGTTTATACCTTCTTATGAATTTCCTGCTGGGGCTGAGACTTTTACGGCCCAGTTGGTTGTACCCCGTCCCCCTAGGGTCGGTGCACAGTTGAATACAAAACTGACTTTCGATATAGAGAATGCTGAGCATGAGTTTGGAGAGGGGCGTGTGGAGAATTCGGATTGTGAAGTTACTATCGCTTATACGATACGTCCTTCAGATTGGGATGAGGGGTTGTGGGGGATATACAGTAATAATAAATATATGTTTATGATGGACAACTTGGGGAAAATTTATGCTGAGACAGAGCAGACGAAAGAAGTCAGGAATGATATCAGCGCTAAGTATGAGGCTTATAAGAAGGCTGGTAATCCGCCTTTGATGGATGACGAGAATCCTCAGAATGAGATTGTGTTTCCTAAGGATTGATGATGAATGTGAACAGAAAAAATGATAGTATGAAAAAGATATTGGTATGGGGATTATTGGCTGTATTGGGAATGGCCTGTTATGATGATTTGGGAAATTATGATTATAATGACATCAACGATATGGTGTTAGAAATGCCGCGGAGCGTCAGCGTTACGATACCGAAGAAAGATTCGGTTTTGGTTGAAGTGAAAGCGGCTGTTACCCAGTTGGACCGGAAAGATAATGCCAATTTGACTTATTTGTGGAAAAAGAATCTAAGTGGGGTGACGTGGACGGAATGTGGTACGGATTCGGTATGCCGGATATGGGTTTATCCGAAAAATAGCGGACAGATTACATTACGGTTGGCTGTAACGGATACGGTACAGAATATCGTAACCTTCGGTGAGACGGTGGTTAATTTGGTGGCTGCATTTAACCGTTGTTGGTTTGTGCTGCAGAATATCGGTGAGAATGCCGTATTGGGATGTATCGATGGGGACGGTAGCAGCCGGGTTGCCGTACAAGATATCTATGCACAGGAAACGGGAGGCAGGTTGCAGGGTAAACCTTTGTTCTTGTCGATTAATAATTTGCATCTGAAAAATGCCATGCAGCAAGGATCTGAGGAGACATTGTTGGGTATTTTCACTGAAGGAGGGAAAAACTATATGCTGGATGGTGCTACTTTGGAAGAACGTTATGCATATAACCGAATGTTGTTATACAAAAAGCTGACTAATGACGCCCATTATGCACCGATGTATGCGGAAGGAGATAAACGGGGGGAATGTATCATTGACGATGGGGTATTCTGGTTTGCCAAGCCGGATGGATTTTCTGTTTATTATCCGGTGAAAGCTGCAGATGGGGATTATTATGCAGAGAGGGCTTCCCTGGCTTATGATGTGTCACCGGAAGGAATAAATATTATTTATGATTCCAAGAACAAACGCTTCCTTTCTTACTATAATGCGGATATTGGCGGTAATAATTATAATACGAACCGCTACATTGCTAGCGGCATGGAAGATCTTTACGATATTGACGGAAGTCTGAATGAACAGAAACTGGAGACCATAGGCGAGCAGGCTGGTTATCCGAATAAATTCGATCCGAACAATATTGGAGATAAAGATGTAATTTATATCGGAGCGACGACTTCCCGCGATGTTCCGAAGATTATGGCGATAGCCAGTCAGGGAAGTAGCTTGTATATTTACGAAATTTCTCCGGAGATGATACAAGGGAAGAAAGGGACAATCTGTAGCGGTTATTGGGAATTGACCCCGGAAACAGGGCTTGTCGAAGGAAAATTACCGGTGGCCACTTCAGCTTATTTTGACCGTATGTTTTACTATGCTGTCGGTAATAAGATTTATCGGGCAGACTTGACTCGTTCAACTCCTCGTTCATATGAAATTTATGCCCATCCGGATCCTTCTGTACGGATTACCCGGTTGAAATTCCGCAGCCAACGGGAGGACCGTTGGGATATTTCGGGAGGAGATGAGGTAGAAGCGATTCCTTATGATTTTGTAAGTTACCTGGGGGGAGTGGCCGAATATCCGGATGGAAATTGCAGTATGCTTGAAATGAAGCTGACTGCAGCCGGAGAGATAGATAAGGAAGAGGGAACGAAAGACTTGATGGTTTATGAGTTTAAAGGATTTAAAAATGTAGTGGATTTTGTCTATGCTTTTAAATAAGAAGCAGTTGTTTTTCCGGGACCTGTTCAGGTCCCGGAAAATGTTATCCTGGTTGAAAAAAATCTGTTGGATTCTTTTTTTCTTGCTGTGTATGATAAAGCTTTATGCACAGTCGGAAGTTATACCTGGTTTGTTTACAACTTATCAACAGAATGGACGTATTTTATGGGTGATCCCGGATAGTCTGCTAGGACGTGATATGAGCCTGACGACTACAATATTGGAGGGTGCCGGACGAAAAAAAAAATCTGCTGATGCTAAATTCGGATATCAGGGCGATCGGTTCGGTCCGAGGATTTTACGGTGGGAGGAAGAGAAGGAACAGATAATATTGAAGGAGATAAGAAGTTATGTGGATACTTCCGGGTCATATTCACTCGGAAGTTTATTGGCTGAACGGGAAATGCCCCTTACCTTACAGGAATTTGAAATCTTGGGGTGTGAAAAGACCGGGAAGATCATTGATGTGACCGAATGGCTTCGTGATGGAAAGTTGTGGGGATTACAACCCTTTTCTTTTTTGATCGGGATAGGGAGTGAGCGTGAAGGAAGGGTAACGGCAATTCTTGGAACGCCGGAAAGTGTGATTGTCAGGTCTGAACGGATTTATGAAGCTGTAGAGAGGACGCCTGCAACTTCAGCAAATGGAGAAGTGACTCGATGGAAATTAGGTTGTTGTTTAAGGTTGTTGCCCCGGCATCTGATGCAGGTACGTTATGCCTCTTCAGGGGTTGGATATTTTACTGTACCTTATGCACATATGGAACCGGGAAGTTGTCAGGTCATCTCGGATCGCGTAGTGAAACGTTGGCGGCTGGAAGTGGCGGATCGTGATACGGCCCGGTATAGGCGGGGAGAACTGGTTGAACCCCGGCAAAAGATTAGGATATATATCGACCGTAGTTTTCCTGAAAAGTGGCGTCCTTATGTTTTACGTGCCGTGAACAATTGGAATGCTCTTTTTGAACGTAGCGGTTTTAAAAATGCCATAGCAGGACTTATGGCTCCGGATTCGGCCGGATTTACTTTAGATAATTCTGCTTTGTCATGGATCGTCTATAAGGCTTCTCCGATGGAGAATGCTTATGGACGTCCTTTTGTAGATTTCCGTACCGGTGAGATCCTGAGTTGTCATATTGCGGTTTTTCATTCGGTTTTTGATATGTTATGCCAGTGGTATATTGCACAGACAGGAGAAAGCGAGGAGGAGTTCCCGGACGAACTGGCTGGTAGATTGCTGGAGATGGTGGTGTCACACGAAGTCGGGCATGTACTGGGATTGACCCATAATTTTTATGGGAGTTCTTTGTGTGAAACAGAGCAGTTAAGAGATGCCGTTTTTTTACACCGTCATGGTTATGGTAGTTCTATAATGGATTATATGCGTATGAACTATGCTGTACAACCCGAAGATGGAGTCGATATGTCCGACCGGATACCCCGGATTGGCGCTTATGATTCATTGGCTATTGAGTGGGGATACCGTTATTTTCCCGGATTGGCGTCTGAAGAAATTCAGGAAAAATTGTCTGTTTGGATAGAAAAAAAACAATTGGAGCGTAAATATCGTTTTCAGGATAGCGGTGGAAACTTACCTGAAGCACAAGCCGAAGATTTAGGGCGTTATTCGTTGGAAACGGCAGAATTGGGCATGTGTCACTTGAAGCGTTTGTTGCGAGATACTCTGAGAAATAACGGGCGTCTGAGTGTTGAAAGTTGGAATCTTGCTATCCGAAAACAATATTCGGAGTACATAAATCAGGCTTTTACCTATCTCGGAGGGATAAGGAAATGTTGGGGGAATGATTCGGTTATAGTTGTTGCTGTGGGGAGGGAAGAACAGCAGGATGCCCTGCGTTTTTTACAAACCTATGTGTTGGAATCGGGAAAGGACCTGCCTCGGGAGTGGTGGGAAGACTGGGGAAGGGAGACTGTCAGACGGTTGGTAGAAAAAGCGGATTGTTTTGTAGGTTACGATCGGGAATATTCGGTCACTGAATATATCAGAGATTTGGGAAAAATATTCCGGAATGTATCTGGTGAGGAGTGTTGGGGAAGATTCTTGATATGGTGTTATACGGATTGTTTGATGGAATATATACAAACAGAAAGGAATAGGTATCCGGAAGTGGTGGCTTTGATGGAGGAACAATTGAAAGTGATGTATCGGAAAACAGACAAGGAAAAGGATGTTTTTTGGAAAGCGTGGAGAAAAAATGTGAATTCAATATGGAAATAACATGAGGACAAAGTTATTGGTATTGTTGTTTTGTTGGGTAGGGATGGTTGGGATAAAAAGTGGAAATGCCTGTGGTAAAGATAAGGATGAGAATGCTGTGGTGTTACCGATATATGAACGGAATGGCAGAATGTATGTAGAAATTGAGCAGACATATTTGGGGCGGGAATGGATGGTATTGGCCCAGATAGACAGAGGATTGGGAATTCGGGGGAAGTTATTGGAGAGTAAAGGAATTTTTAGATTGGAACAAGGCAGGGATTCTATGACCCTGGATGTTTTTGCGGTTTTCTGTCCGGAGAGAGTTTCAGATACAACATGGATGAGTAACGGATTGCTGAAGATGTCCGGTTTACAGACACCGGTGGAAACCTGGCCGGTAGCGGAGAAAAAAGAAACAGGTTATTTGATTGATGTGACCGATGGTATAAAGGAAAAGTGGTATGTGGGGGACGGGAAATGGGGACGGATACAGTATGGCCGTTCGGAGATTATAACTGTCGATACCTGTAGGAACGGAGCATGTTTTACTATCCGGCATTATTTGGAGTGTTCTCCTGAACAGCAGGTCGTGGAAATGTTGCCCGAAAGCGGTTCGGTACCGGTAGAAGTATCTGTGGCTTTGTGTCTCTTACCGGATAGGGGTTTGAGGAACAGAGGGGAAGACCCGGATGGGTTATTCCGGACGCAGGTTTATGTCGATTATGGAGTGAATCCTTTCCGTTGTGTAGAGTGTACCCGTTGTGTGTGCTGGGATACATATGCCGGAATGCCTCTGAATATATGTGTTGCTGAGGATATTCCGGAAGAATATGTGGAACTATTGTATACAGCAGTGGAAAAGCTGAATGCAGTGTGGACTGCCCGGACGGGAAGAGTATTGCTTGAATTGGAACGGAAAAAAGGAAGGGTGAAAGCTGATGTCCCCTGCGCAGTTGTTTTTGATGTCGGAGGTGGAGGGATAAAAGTGGATTTCCAGGAACATCCCGGAGATGGAAGGATTTTAGCTGCACGTTTACGTATCGGTGCTGATGTTTCTATGGAATCGGTGATCCGCTACCGATTGGAAAATCCGGTCCGGGAAGAGGACGGGATATGGAAGATGTGTTCGGAAACGGAGGCTTTACAGGGGTGTCGTGAACAGGAAATCGATAGAGCTTTGGCCATATTGTTGGGATTGGATCCGGAACAACTGGAGAATAGAAATATCACAGCTGCAAAACGATTGGAGGCTTTGTGGTATTGTTATGCGGAAAGAGAAGATATAAAAACAGAGAAAGAGGCTGCCGGACAGTGGGGATGGAAGAGGTATGAGGAAAGGCGTGTGGCTTGGCAACAGGTGTTGAAGGAGGTGGAAAATGAAAAGGTAAAGCATTATTACCGGGAAGTATTGAAATTGAGTGAAAAGGATTATATCCGTTGGTTAGATGAGACTTTTTTTCAAGAGGGAATGGCGGAACAGTTGATGCAATTATTGAAAGAAGATATTATGGGATTTTATGCTCCTTCCTTTTTACAAAAAAATAAAATGGGAATGGAACGTGATGATATGCTTGGGCGATTACAAAGAGTATGGGGAGAATTTTTTCGGACCGAGCGTTGGCTACAGTTAGCAGAAAAGGAGAATGGAGAACAGCAGGTCGGTCAGTTGGTAAAAGAATTGAAGAGGCTGATTACGGGAAAACGGGTAGGCCGTTTATCAGTACAAGAGAGGTTGGTACGGCAAACTTGTGTTATGGCTTTTTGTGAAGAATTGAAAAAATACAAGGATACGGTAGATTGTGGAGAGGGGATGGCGAAACTTTTATTATGGACTTATTGGGAGGATTTGTATGATTATTGGAAAATACGTTCAGGGGGATTAGCCAGGATTTAATCTGGTTTGGATCAAGACGAATTTGTATGACTGGGAATCGACTGTCAGAATAATCAATACTTATTCTGACAGTTGAGTGATAAGGGCTAATTCGTAAAACATCCGGGCTCCATTTTGCAAAATGTTGTTAGGAAAATCGTAATCCGGAGTATGGAGGGCCGGAGTAGAGATGCCTGCTCCCAGACCGAACATAGCACCTGGAATATGTTGAGTGAATAATCCGAAATCTTCTCCCCAGGCAAAAGGATGATCGGTTTCCTCGTAAACCAATCCGTTGCTTTTGGCTGCTTCCTGAATCCAGGTTACGGATTCAGGATCATTTTCATTGGCCGCAAAAGGTTCTGTCCATTCGATGGAGCATAGTAAGGCCGGATGAGAATCAATGGTTTGCTGAACGAATTGTTCCAACTGTTGCCGGTGTTTTTGCAGTATTTTTTCGGATGCGGCGCGGAGAGTCAACCGGATAAGTCCGCTTCCTGCAGCAACGCCATAGGCTTCTTCGCCGATATGAAGTTCGATAAGTGTCGTACGGAAATAATCCGGATCTTTCAAGGTCCCTCGATTCCAGCTTTCGCTTAGATGCAGGATATGCAGTAAAGGTGCGGTCGGGGAAACCGCTTTTTCAGGTTCTGCAGCATGTGCTGTTTTTCCGGTGAAGGTGATGGTACAGCTGATGACCGAGCAGGTAAAACTGCCTGTCCGGCAGATAATCGTAGAAAACGGATAGCCGGGAAGATTATGCAGAGCGAAAGCCCGGTCGATTTTCTGTTGCCGGAACCAGGGGTCCTGAAGTACTAGTTGTGCGCCCTGTCCATTTTCTTCGGCAGGTTGAAAGAGTAATAAAATGCGTCCTCGTTCCAGGGGATGATCATATAGGAATCCGGCCAGCATGAGTAACATGGTTGTGTGTCCGTCGTGTCCGCATTTATGGGCTATCCCCGGATTTTCCGAACAATAGGGAAG
Source organism: Odoribacter sp. N54.MGS-14 (assembly GCF_000980295.1). Taxonomy (NCBI): domain Bacteria; kingdom Pseudomonadati; phylum Bacteroidota; class Bacteroidia; order Bacteroidales; family Odoribacteraceae; genus Odoribacter; species Odoribacter sp. N54.MGS-14. The sequence continues at coordinate 29,322 of NZ_LARL01000012.1, forward strand.
AGGTGATTTTTCTGCAATGGCCACAGCATCGATATCGGCTCTGAATAATAGGGTCGGACCTTCGCCCGGGAAACTGTATTCTGCCACCAGTCCATGGCCCTTTTCCAGGGGATGGATTCGGGAGGGCTGAAATTCCTGAAGTACTTGCCGGATATATTGTATCGTATGTTTTTCCTGTCCGGATAATTCGGGATGCCGGTGAAGTTCTTCCCTGATCCGGTAAAATTTATTCCTGTCCATAGGCTGATCGTTTGAACCTTTAAAAGTAATCTTTTTTTTATTTTTAAATCTTGTTTCATTCAGATTTGTTTGCTATATTTGCACCGTTGTTTAACGCAAAACAGGCGATAATAGCTCAGTTGGTAGAGCGTTGGCTTCCCAAGCCGAAGGTCGCGGGTTCGAGTCCCGTTTATCGCTCTTTATAATCAGCCACTTATAAAGGTGGCTGATTTTTGTTTTAGGTGGTTTTTAGTGGTGTTTTGAGTGCTTGTTTAAACCGAGAGTTAAACCGAAACTGACTGAATCTATTTATTTTCTTTAGCTGTCCGCTTTTTCACAGATTATGTATTGTAATCCAACGTGTTTATATACATGTTTACCCTAGCTGTAGGTTTATAAGTGTAACATGTATATAACTACCTAATATAAAATGGAGACCTGAATTTTAGTGTGGAATTATATTTGGATTCAGGGGAAAATAGGTTTCTTTCTCTAATTTTTTTTGTATTTTTGATGGGAATTGGTGTTGGTTAAGAAATTATTAATAATTCTGTTAATAGTTCAGGAATAAGTTTGTTCTTGAATTAGGAGGGGATAGAATATACAATAGGAGCAAAACGAATAATAATGAAAAGAACGATGAAGAAGTTATTTGGCTTATTATCAGTGGTATTGGTTGCCGTTATCTGTTTTACACAGCCTGTTGATGCGGCAAAGAAAGAAAAAAGAGCGAAGTATGTTTTTTATTTCATCGGAGATGGAATGGGAATAAATCAGGTGAACGGCACAGAGATGTATCTGGCTGAGAGAGCAGGAAAAATCGGTGTCGAGCCTTTAAATTTCACCACCTTCCCGGTCAGAAATTTTGTGACTACTTATTCGGCCTATAATTCGGTGACTTGTTCGGCTGCTGCCGGTACGGCTTTAGCTACCGGCGAAAAGACAAAGAACGGGACGATAGCGATGGATAAAGAACATAAAGTACCGGTATACAGTATCGCTACCAAAGCCAAAGAACTGGGAATGAAAGTAGGGATCGCTACCAACAATAGTATCGATCATGCTACTCCCGCTTGTTTCTATGCTCATCAGCCGGACCGGAATATGACCTATGAGATCGCAACCGATTTGCCGAAAGCGGGTTTCGATTTTTATGCCGGAGCCGGTTTTGTAAAGCCGGAGAAAAAAGATTCCGTAAATATTTATACTCTTTTCGATCGGGCGGGGTATACGATAGCCCGGGGAAATGACGATTTCCAGAAAAAAGCAGCGAAAGCAGATAAAATTATTTTTATGCAGGAGCAAGGATGTGACATGGGGAGTTTGCCTTATGCCATCGACCGGAAACCGGGGGATTTGTCACTTGAAGAGATTACACAGGGAGCAATCGATTTTTTGAGTAAGGATAAAAAGAACGGTTTTTTCGTGATGATCGAATGCGGATTGATCGATTGGGCCTGTCATAGTAACGATGCGGCGGCTATGTTTAACGAGGTAATCGATTTTCAGAAATCGATACAGAAGGCGATCGATTTTTATAAGCAGCATCCGGATGAAACCCTGATTGTCGTTACGGCAGATCATGAGACAGGGAACTTTGCTTTGGGAACAGGTAAATATGAACTGAATCTGAAAGCGTTGCAACATCAAATGGTCTCCAAGGGGCAGCTTTCGAAAAAGATTTCTGCTTTGCGGACAACCCACCATTATGCAGTGACCTGGGAAGATGTAAAGAAATTGTTGAGTGATAATCTGGGGCTGTGGACGAAGGAAGAACTCAAGGAGTCGTATGAGAAAGATTTGAGACACCGTTATGATAAAGCCTTTTCGAATGGGGAACAGGAGATGGTGAAAAGTCTTTATGCCGAAGATGAACCCTTGGCCAATACGGCGGTTCAGATACTGAACCGGATAGCCCGCATCAGCTGGGGAAGTGGCGGACATTCTGCCGGGTATGTGCCCTTGTTTGTCCTGGGTGTCGGAGCAGAAAACTTTAACGGTAAGTTGGATAATACGGATATTCCGAGGCAGATCGAGGCATTGATGAAACGGTGACCGGTAGAATCGGCAGGTATTTTGTTTGGCTGTCGTAACCCCGAAAGATTTTATTTCATCTCGTCCCGTTTCTTTTCCAGTTGAAACATTTCATCCCGCAGGCGGGCTGCTTCGATGAAGTCGAGTTCTTTGGCTGCTTTTTGCATGGCAGCCTTGGTTTTTTGGATCATTTTTTCAATCTCGGGTTTACTCATGTAAGCTACGACGGGGTCGGCAACCAGATGGAGGTGTTCTTCCTCCACATACGCTTTGGAGGTATCCTGAGTCAGCGCTGCATCTGTCGATTTGTAGATCTGCCGGGGAACGATGTGATGTTCTTCGTTGTATTTCAGCTGCTTTTCACGGCGGTAATTCGTCTCGTCTATCGTTTCCTGCATAGAACGGGTTACTTGGTCGGCATACATAATGACTTTCCCGTCTACATTACGGGCAGCTCGTCCGGCAGTTTGAGTCAGTGAACGTGTAGAACGCAGAAAGCCTTCTTTGTCTGCATCCAGAATTGCTACCAGAGATACTTCCGGCAAGTCCAGCCCTTCCCTCAATAGATTGACACCGATCAATACGTCGATGATTCCTTTACGAAGATTCTCCAGGATTTTTACCCGTTCGATAGTATCGACATCCGAGTGAATATATTGGCATTTAATACCGATCCGGTCCAGGTATTTACTGAGCTCTTCCGCCATTCTCTTCGTCAGGGTTGTCACTAATGTACGTTCCCGAAGGTCTATGCGCTGCTGAATCTCGTTCACCAGATGGTCGATCTGATTTTTGCTGGGGACGATTTCGATTACCGGATCCGGAATACCTGTCGGACGGATAATTTGTTCCACGATGATGCCTTCACTTTTTTCCAGTTCATAGTCGGCAGGTGTGGCACTGATGTAAATCGTCTGGCCGGTTTTACTTTCAAATTCATCGAACGTGAGGGGACGGTTGTCGAAAGCTGCCGGTAAACGGAAACCATAATCCACCAGCGTCAGTTTCCGTGCGTGATCGCCTCCGTACATCGCCCGTATCTGGGGCAGGGTAACATGCGATTCGTCGATGACCATCAGAAAATCTTCCGGGAAATAATCCAATAAGCAGAAAGGACGAACTCCTGCTTTCCGGCCGTCGAAATAGCGCGAATAGTTTTCAATGCCCGGGCAATAACCTAATTCCCGGATCATTTCCATATCGTATTTCACCCGTTCTTCCAGGCGTTTGGCTTCCATAAATTTCCCGATCTCTTTCAGATAAGCCAGTTGATCTTGCAAATCCTGGCCGATTTCAACCAGGGCGTGGGCTATCGTGGCTTTGTCGGTGACAAAAAGATTGGCCGGATAAATATCGAGTTCATCCTGACTACCGATGCTCTGTCCGGTAACCGGGTTAAAAGAAGAGATCCGGTCGATTACGTCGTCCCAGAATTCGATCCGGTAAGCTACGCCGTCGTAAGTTTCTATGGCAGGAAAAATATCCACGGTTTCCCCTTTGGCCCGGAAACAACCCCGTTTGAATTCGATTTCGTTGTTTGCATATAAAGCGTCTACCAGCCGGCGTAATAAGACATTCCGGCTGATAGTCATGCCTCTTTTCAAATGGGTGACGTTCGAGCCGAAAGCCCGGGGATCGGCCATACCGTACAGACAAGACACCGAAGAGACAACGATGACATCCCGACGTCCCGAAAGCAGGGAAGCGGTGGTCCGTAAACGAAGTTTGTCTATCTCGTCATTGATGGCGAGGTCTTTTTCGATATAGGTATCTGTTGTCGGCAGATAAGCTTCCGGTTGGTAATAATCGTAATAAGATACAAAATATTCGACTGCATTTTCGGGGAAAAAAGATTTGAATTCCCCGTATAATTGAGCTGCTAATGTTTTATTGTGACTTAAAATCAGAGTCGGACGATGGATTTCGTTGATGACATTAGCTACAGTAAAAGTTTTTCCTGAACCGGTGACTCCCAGTAAGACCTGTGATGACCGTCCGCTTTGAAGTCCCTGGATCAATTGGCGGATGGCTTCCGGTTGATCGCCGGTAGGTTGGAATTCAGAGGTTAGTTTAAATTGCATATCAGGATAAATATTTACTTAATGTTTCAAGTAATTCTTTCCGACGGATCGGTTTTAATAAAAAACCATCGAACTTCTCATTTATAATCTCCGAAGAAGAGAGATCATGTGCTGTTTGTGCTATTACGATTTTTCCGGGCAATTGTTGCCGGATAAACCGTAAAGCCTCTATTCCGTCAGAATCCGGCATGCTGATATCCATTAGAATCAGATCGATGGAGGCCGTTCCTGAAGCGATTTGTATCGCTTCTTTTCCGTTACGTGCCCGTAAGATACGGACATGTGTTTTTTTTAACAGAGCCGCAAGGATCGTATAATTACTGTCGATATCTTCTGCTATCAGAAACGTTTTGTCCGACCAATCCGGATACTCTGGGTAAGTTTCCACTACAAACGACTTATAATTTACTCATGAATTTCTCCGGGTAGATGATAAAGCGGTCGTGAATAGCATGTCCTATTGTTCCTTTTTCATCCGTGGCTTCGATCTCAAAACGTATCCGGCGGCCATCGATTTCGACGATCGTCGCTTTGCACATCACCTTTTTACCGACGGCTGTTGCCTTGGTATGCTGTACATGAATTTCAATACCTACGGTATCTGTATCCGGTTCCAACATGCCTTCCAGGCAGTGTATCGCCGTATTTTCCATCAGTCCCACCATTGCTGGTGTCGCAAAGACTTCCAAATGGCCCGAGCCGTGAGCTAAGGCGGTGTCTTTAGGACCGACGATGATTTCTTGTGTATATGATTTTCCGGTTTCCAACATAGGATTCGATTTAAAGTTTATGGTTAAAATTCTGAGGTAAAGTGAAAAATCAGTTTTTTGTAATTTTCCTGAGCCATATGCAACATATATTGTGAGTCGGCCAGAAATACATCTCTGCCTTCTTTGTCTTTTGCCATATATTGAGCTTTATGTTTTTTGAAATCTTCCAATTCTGCCTGATCCTGGGCTTCGATCCAACAAGCTTTGTAAAGATTGATCGGTTCCCAGCGGCAGGCGGCGGCATATTCGTGTAAAAGCCGGTATTCGATCACCTCGAACTGCAGTGCTCCTACCGTGCCGATGATTTTCCGGTTATTGAATTGGCTGACGAATAATTGGGCTACCCCTTCGTCCATCAATTGATCGATCCCTTTGGCCAACTGTTTGGATTTCATCGGATCGGCATTTTCGATATACTTGAATAATTCCGGAGAGAAACTGGGGATACCTTTGAAATGCAGTTTTTCTCCTTCTGTCAGGGTATCTCCGATTTTAAAGGTACCGGTATCGTGCAAACCGATGATATCACCAGGGTAAGCCTCATCGATCACCGATTTCTTGGAGGCCATAAAAGCGGTGGGAGTGGAAAATTTCAACATTTTACCGTTTCTGACATGTAAATAATTGGTATTCCGTTTGAAAATTCCCGAACAAATTTTCACAAAAGCAATTCTGTCCCGGTGGTTAGGGTCCATGTTGGCATGAATCTTAAATACAAAACCGGTGAATTTCTCTTCTTCCGGCCGGACGGGGCGTTCTTCGGTTTCCCGGGCAAGAGGTGCCGGAGCTATTTCGATGAAGCAATCCAGAAGTTCCCGGATACCGAAATTATTCAACGCCGAACCGAAAAATACGGGAGCTACATGTGCGTCCAGGTATTCCTGCCGGTCGAGACTGGGATAAACCCCCTGAATCAGCTCCAGGTCTTCCCGTAGTTTACCGGCAGCCCTTTCGCCGATATGATGGTCGAGTTCGTCCGATCGGGTATCGGTGATCTCAATGCCTTCGGGGATGTTCTGAATGCTAGGACTATACAGGCAAAGGTTTTGCCGGTGGAGGTTATAGATACCTTTGAAGGTATCTCCGCTTCCGATCGGCCAGCTGAGTGGGTTTACCCTGATCTGTAGTTCTTTCTCTACATCGTCGAGAATATCGAAAGGATCGTTGGCCGGACGGTCCAGTTTATTGATAAACACGATCACCGGGGTTTTGCGCATCCGGCAGACTTGCATCAGCTTACGGGTTTGCGTTTCTACTCCTTTGGCTGCATCGATCACGATGATTACACTGTCGCAAGCCGTTAAGGTTCGGAAAGTGTCTTCGGCAAAGTCCTGGTGACCCGGGGTATCCAGAATATTGATCTTGATTCCGTTGTACTCAAAACCCATGACAGAAGTCGCCACAGAAATACCACGCTGACGTTCGATCTCCATAAAGTCGGACGTGGCTGTCTTCTTGATCTTATTCGATTTAACAGCTCCGGCAACGTGAATGGCTCCTCCGAAAAGCAATAACTTTTCCGTTAATGTGGTTTTTCCGGCATCAGGGTGACTGATGATTCCGAAAGTACGGCGTCTTTCAATTTCTTCTTTAAATCCCATAATTATTTTTTTGAGTGTGCAAAGATAGTTAGTATTTTTTTGCTTTCCTTTTTAACCTAACAAAAAAATGCTTACCTTCGTTAAATAAAAAAAGAAAGATCTTTAATTGTAATTTATATGCAAATTGTTTACACGACTTCGAATTTTAAAGGAGGCATATACAGGGCGGTTTTAGCGATTTTGCTCGGTTTGGCTCTTTTGATCTGGCCGGCCGATGCATTGAAGTATGTTGTTATGCTGATAGGTATCGTTTTCCTGGCCATCGGTATTATTGCGTTTATTATCTCTTCCAGAAACCGCGAGGAACATCAGCGGAGTTTTGCTCCCTTGAGCGGAATCGGAAGTGTTATTTTGGGATTACTGCTGGTATGTCTGCCGTCTACTTTTGCGACCGTTTTTATGTTTCTCCTGGGATTTATTTTGGTGGTCGCTGCTGTCGGACAATTTGTGACCCTTGCCGCAGCCCGTCAGTTCGGGCGTATTGCGCCGGTTAGTTTTTTATTCCCGGTCCTGATCCTGATTGTCGGTATCGTGATTTTATTCGATCCTTTCAGTTCGGCCGAAAGCGTGTTCATCCTGTTCGGGATTACCGCCGTTTTTTATGGCGTAACCGATCTGCTCAACCAATATTCCATCCGTAAAATGCGCAAAGCCAGTGAAGAAAAAGAAAAAATCGTGAAGATGGGAGGAGATTCGGATATCGAGGATGCCGAATTCGAGGAAGTGGAAGAAGGCAAATAAGAAGGAAATCGCCTTCTCCGATCTAAAGACTGGAAAATAGAAAAAGAAAGAAATAGATTAAAACTGCCAGGATAACGCCTTTCGAGGCGTTATTCTTGTTTAAGTGCAGAAATAAATAAAATAAGCCTAAGTCGGCAAAGAATACACCAACGGAAATGAGTTTGAATTGTACTTTCAATGCGATCGCCTGGTGGATAAATTGGGAAAGCGGGAGGTCGTGAAAGCGGAAAAGCCAGAACAACAGGATGATGATGAAAGGAGCTGACAGGCCCGGGAATAATCCGTATAGAAGACGATCTTTCATCGGAGAGCTTTAAAATTGTACCGCAACAAAACAACGGGGCGTATGAAAATCCGGTTTGGGAGAATCGATCGGACGCCAGGATAAATAATGCCGGCAGGATAGCCGATCTCCGCATTTATAAAGGTTGATGCGGGCTTTCAAACCCTGCCAGGTATCGATGTTGTGACGGAAAAGAGCTGAAGCCGGAATTCCCACAGTCAGTTCCCAGGGATGGCCTAGCCGGGTTTCTTCGAAATTTGCCCCGCCCAATGAAGGATAACGGAGAATCGAGGCCATGATATCTTCCGGGGCATGAACCGCCGCTGGGCGTTCTTTCCGGAAACCTAACAAAGTTTTACCGATACAGGTAAATTCGAAATTGTAATACCCACTATCGTCGACTGCCAGGAAAAATTCGACACAGGAATCGTTACACACTTGCTCGTTGTCTTCCCGGGTGAGGGCCATGGTACTGGTCTCGTCGACCTTAAACCGGATAAAGAGCATTTCTCCGTTGTGTGCCATGGTAAAAGCTGCATAAGGCGTGTAAGGGAATTGTTCCGGCCAGTTATTCTGCCCGATTCGGTGAAAATCGATTTTATTCAGTTGCTCACCTGCCTGTCGGAGGTCGTTGCTGTCTAAAAAGGGAAGATAGGGAATTTGCATGTTGGTATTGTCAAAGAAAATCATTCGTCAGTAAAAGTTCTTAAAGTTTATGGATCCCTGCGGGGTTTTCTTCATGGAACCGGAGGTCACTTTAAGAAAATATCCCGCAGGGGTCTGGAACTTTACAAACCGATCAATGTTCGGTGTCACCTTTATTTCGTTCTGATTTTATAACCGGCTACACCATAATACAGGATAAACAGAAAACAAGGCAAGGCTAACCAATAAGCCCCTTGTGCCCCCAAACCTTCTTGCAAAAATCCGAAAACAGTCGGGATAACGGCTCCTCCGGCGATAGCCATTGTCAGAAGAGCACTGCCTGATTTGGTGAATTTGCCGAGGTCTGCCATAGCAAGCGGCCATAATGCCGGCCACATTAGCGAGCACCCTAGAGCCATCAGGAAGATTGCCCAGATAGATATTTCGGCAGGCAGCAATACAATGGCCAGAGAACCGGCTACACCGATGCAGGCACAGATTCTCATTGCCATGTCTTGAGTTAGGTATTGCGGAATCAGAATAATACCGCAAATATAACCGATGACCATACCGATACTCGGAATCCAGGCATATAAATCGGGATTTTCCAAATTCAACGCTTTGGCGTAGTCGACGGCTGTACTTAGAGACAAAGTTTCGACACCGACATAAATGAACAAGGTCAGTGCACCCAGAACCAAGTGGGGAAATTGCCAAATAGAAGTTTTATTTGCTGCATACGGGCAATTGGCGGTATCCGATTCGTCTTCTCCGGCAGCTTTTACTTCGGGAAGCGGAGCCATTAAAGAGATGATACCTAACAATAGAAATACGCCGATGATGATGTAGAAAGGCAGATACAGATCGGAAGTCTGCACATTGGTTTGGTCGGCTACCACGAGTGCGAAAAACAAAGGAGCTACCGGCCATGCCAGTTTGTTGCAGATACCCATGATACTCATTCGTTTGGCCGCGCTTTCAATCGGTCCCAGAATGGTAATGTACGGGTTTACCGATGCTTGTAAATAAGCGTTGGCGGCACCGCTGACGAAAGAAGCGATGAGGAAAAGAATGAAATTTTCCAATTTAGCTGATAATACAAATAAAATAAAAGCAACGGCAAAAATCAAAAACGAGAGTGCCATTGTTCTTTTGTAACCGATTTTGGCAATCGTGGCAGAAGCCGGGTAGCCGAAAATCAGGAAAGGAACGAAAGTAGCTGCTAGCAGCAGGTAGGCTACCCCTGAAGGCAGAGACAAAGCACCTTTTAATACCGGAATCAAAAATGAGTTGATGCCCAATGCGAATCCGATCGCAAAAAACATCATACCGACGAATGCCAAAGGCACAGCAAAATTTGTTTTGTTTTGTGACATAATATTTGGGTTTGTAGATAATAATTCAGCACGCTGTTTCAAAAGGTAAATGTAATAAAAAAATGAAATAGGGTGCCACTTTTGACACCCTATTTAAAATGCTTCGCCCGAAGATTATTGTTTCGGTTTGAAAATCAGATCGACAACATCGGCACCCTTGAAAAGAGACTGAGCAAATTTCTGAATGTCTTTGGGTTGCAGTTTATCGACAATGTGATCGAAGTTTTTCGGATCGTTCGGATTCACACCACTGATATAATAAGAAGTAATACAATTCATCCAATAGCTGTTGTGGTTTTTGGATTGTTCGTGGTTTTTCTTCATATTGGCGATCACTTTATTCATTTCTTCCGGAGTCGGAGCTTCTTTCATGATTTTATCCAATTCGGCATAAATCAACGATTTCAGATGTTGTGCCTTGTCCGGATCACAATCGAAGCTCATCGTCATGCTATAGTTGGAGTAAGGCTCGCGTACAGAACCGGCCTGAACACCTACACCGTAAGTTCCTCCTTCTTTTTCCCGGATATTTTCGGTATATCTTAAATCCAGGATTCCTTCCAGAATATTATTACAGATATTGTTGTAAACACTGTATTTCATATCTTTAGAGAAATTTGTGATCACGGTCGATTTAGGGGTAGTCAGTTCCAATTCGATTTCTTTTACCGTTTTGCCTTTCGGACCTCTTACATGGTTGTCGCGCCAGGTTTCTTTCCGGTTTTCAGATTTTAATGAACCGATGTATTTTTCTACCAATGGTTTTACCGTTTCTGCATCGATATTACCTACGATGAAGAAGGTGAAATCGCTGGCATCTTTAATCCGGTCGCGATAAACCTGTTCGATCTTTTCGATACTGATCTGATCCAGGTATTTTTCGTTGAAGAGCAGAGTACGCGGATTGTAGTTACTCATGATCAGACTAATCGAATCTTTCATGATTTTCTGCGGATTCTTCTCCATATTGGCGATAGAGGCCCTGTTGCGGCTCATCATAGCTTCATGGGCTTCCTTGTCGAAACGGGGTTTTTCGAAACGCAGATACAACAATTGAAGCATGGTTTCGAAATCCTGAGGTGTAGAGCTACCGCTGACAGATTCCGACAAACCGTTGATAGAAACTCCGCAGGAAGCCATCTTCCCGGTCAGGATTTTTCTTAAAGTGGTTGCATCGAAATCTCCTAAACCGTAAGCTCCTACAAATGCAGCAGCGTTATTGGCGGAAGGAAGCATGTCTATATCGTAAAGTGAAGTTCCTCCTTTGCTGTAAGAAGTCAGTGATACGGCATCTTTTTCGTAATCTGCTTTACGGAAGACTACTTTCGCTCCATTGGCCAGTGTCCATTCTTCTGCATCGAATAAGGGAAGTTTCTTGGTAGAAACGATTTTTGAACCCGGTAATTCTTCGCTGATCAATGTTGCATCGGTTACTTCGTCGCGATAGGGTTCGATCTCTTTTTTAGCAACCTTATCCATAATAGCGGTTACTTCTTCCCGGGTCAGGTGCTTGGCATTCTCTGACGGACCGGAAACGACTACTGTACGGTTTTTATCGGTATTCCACTCTTTAGCCCGTGCAGATACCTCTTCTACGGTAATGGTCGGAATAATTTGTTTGACAGCATTGTAATAGAAATCGAAATCTACGATCGGTTCCTGTTCCAGGAAATTCGCTTGCATTTCCTCGATATAACTTTCGTTACCGGTTTTGTCTTTTTCTTTATAAGCCGATTCCAGGCCGACCAGCATATTGGTTTTTACCCGTTCCAGTTCACTCGGGGTGAAACCGAACCGCCGGATTCTTTCATTTTCGGTTAAGATGGCTTCCAGGGCAACGTCTTCTTTGTTGGGTTTGGCCGTTGTGTTGATGTTATAAGCATTATAACCTCTCACAAAACCACCGAATCCGAAACCTCCGTTGATAAAGGGAGGATTACCTTTCTGCATCATTTCGCTGATCCGTGCTCCGGCCATCTGATTGTAGAAAGAGTTGATTATGTTATCTTTAAAATAAGCCAATTTATTCTTTTCTGTTGCCGGAGTACCGGGTAACAGGGTCACGATCTGAATAGAAGATTGCTGTACTTCTTTGTCGGTTGCCAGGCAATAATACATCTCGTCGTGTTCGGGAATTTCGTAGAAAGGACGGGGAGTCGGATTTTCTACAGCAGGGATTTTACTGAACAATTCTTTTACTTTTTGTTCCATTTTAGCTACATCGAAATCGCCGACGATTGCTATGGCTTCCAGGTCTGTCCGGTACCATTCATGATAAAAATCACGGATAGTCTGGTATTTGAAATTTTTGATTACATCTAAATTACCGATAACGTCCCGAATGGCGTATTTTGAATCTTTGAAAAGTACCGGGAACATCTGTTTTTGAATCCGGAATTGCGGTGTCCGGCGGGTTCTCCATTCTTCGGTGATCACTCCGCGCTCAGCATCGATTTCGTCGTCTTCCAGGGTAAGATAGTAAGACCAGTCGTGCAGAATCAACAGGCAGGTATCTAACAGAGATTCGCTGTTTGTCGGTACATCGCTCAGATTGTAGACCGTTTCATTTTGTGCAGTGTAAGCATTGATGTTACGGCCGAAAGAAACTCCGTGCTTTTCCAGAGAGGTGATGATACCTTTCCCAGGGAAATTCTTGGTTCCCTGAAAGGCCATGTGTTCCAGGAAGTGGGCCAGACCGTCTTGTTCATCGTTTTCGAGCAGGGCTCCGGCATTGCGTATGATGTAGAAACTCGCTCTGCCTTTGGGTTCTTCATTGTGACGCAGGTAATACACTATACCGTTGGGGAGCTTTCCCGTTACAATGTTCGGATCTTGAGGAAGCGGGGCCTGAAGATCGACCTGTGCAAAACTTCCTTGCAGGAATAATAAACAGGAAAATGTAATTAAAATAAATAGTCTTTTCATAGTTAAATTTTTATGTTTTGAAACAAAAGTAGCTTTATTTACGATCAAATATAAATACAATAAGGGGTTTAACTTAAATTTAATAAGGGACCGCTATTCCTGTAAAAAGCTCAGATTGAGCATAAACAATATTTTAACATATCATACTTATGAGAGACTCTGTTTCTTTTTTGCATCGGGTATCCGCCTGGACTGAAAAAGTCGGAATGACAGATGCCGAAAGCACTCTAATAAAAATTGCGATAACGATTACCGTTGCCATTCTGATTTATATTATTTCCAGGAAATGGCTCTCCAAACTCTTGAAAAAAGTTGTAGGAAAGACCAAAAGTACTTGGGACGATATCCTCTACGATCAGGGTTTTTTCCGAAAATTGGCTTCCCTGATCCCTCCTTTTACAGCTTATATCGTTCTCACTTTTATTACCTGGGAATATAAATATGTCCTTCGGCGCCTGGTAGATATCTGGTTGATTATCGTTACCCTGTTTATCATTACTTCTTTATTGAATGCGATCAACAAGATTTATGAGAGCTATCCGGTTTCGAAAAATCGTCCGATTACTTTTTTTATCCAGTTGATCAAGGTGTTTTTGTATACGGTTGTGGTGATTACCGTCGTCAGTGTGCTGGTGAATAAATCGCCGGAACACCTGATTGTCGGTTTGAGTGCTTTTGCCGCGGTGCTGCTTTTGATCTTCAAGGATTCGATCCTGGGATTCGTTGCCGGAATCCAGCTGACTTCCAATAATATGATCCGCATCGGCGACTGGATTCAGATGGATAAGAATAATGCCAATGGAGTTGTGTTGGAAGTGAATCTGTACACCGTCAAAGTGCAGAATTGGGATATGACTATTTCGATGGTACCCACTTATCAGTTGGTGTCGGAATCTTTCACCAACTGGCGGGGAATGCAGGAATCGCCGGGACGGAGAATTATGCGGAGTATCAATATCGATATCGATTCGGTTCATTTTTTGAGTCATGACGAAGTCGTAAAATTTGCTTCTTCGGCCTTCCTGAAAGATTATATCGATCAGATGGTTGCTAAACTGGGAGATATCAATAAAGATAAAATTACGATTCTGGATGAGCGTAAGCTGACCAATATCGGTATATTCCGTTATTATATGGATGCATGGATCGAAGCTAATCCCGATATCAATACGAATATGACACATATGGTCCGCCAATTACAACCCGGCCCGACCGGTATGCCCATCCAGATTTATTGCTTCTCGGCTATTCAGGAGTGGGTGACCTATGAAAAAGTCCAGGCCGATATTTTCGACCATATCATGGCGGTATTACCCGAATTCGGACTGAAAGTGTTCGAATATAAATCCATGTATGTGGGTGGGGAAAACCAATCGTGATTAACTGCGTATACGGCAGTTCGGGTTATCTGTTGTGACGACTAAAAAGGCGGTTTCGGTCACGGCTCTTTTAACTGAAAAAAACATGTCCAATAAAGAGAATAATTATAAAATACACCGTTTTATTCAATATACCTAATTAGAAATAGTGTATCGAAGAATAGTTGCATAGCCATATTCTTCAATACTATAATCAATTATTAATGTAAAAATATAAAAGAAAGAAGCCAAAATCATCAGTATTAATTGGTACTTTTTTCTTTCTTTAATATAATAATACCATTCTTCGGGTAATTTTCTTTATCAAATTGGAAAGAATGGAAAAGGGCCGGGGGAATATGTCAACTTGCAATCTTCTGTTCAAATAAAAAAAATTCTTCTTTTGATATTATCGATCTCAATGGAGCCAAATATTTAAATTACTCTCCCGATAATGGAGTGAATATAGAACAACCTCTCCCTGTCAGAGTAGAAGGTTATCCTGAAGTGTGGCTTAACGATACATTGCTTTTGATGAGTTATAAACGATCGGTCATTGCGACATTGATTTTTTTGTTGTAATTTTGGAAACTAAAAAATCGGGGCATGGCTAAAGAAAAAGTAAGACTTTGGGATCGTCTGAAATATAAATATAAACTTTCTGTCATTAACGAGACTTCTTATGAGGAGGTGTTCAATTTCAGATTGTCCCAGTTGCATGTATTGACTGCATTGAGTGTGCTGGCGGTAATTTTGGTCGTTCTGACCATTTTATTGATAGCTTTCACCGACTTGCGGGAATTTATTCCTGGCTATCCGGATGGAAATATGCGGCAGATGATCGCCCAAAATGCGCTCCGGGTAGATTCGCTGGAGAATGAATTGCTGAAGAGAGACCGCTTTTTCAAATCCATCCGGTTGGTTTTGAATGGGGGAGATACCACTTCCCTCGAACGTTCGCGGGAGGATACGGCGCGCTACCGGAACGATACCATCCGATTTCAGATCAGCGAACAGGAAAATGAATTCCGGGCTGCTATCGAAGAGCGTGAACGCTTTAATCTATCGCTGGGAATGAAAGAACAAAACCACGATTATTATCATTTTTTTCCGCCTGTGGAAGGAATTGTAACCCAAAGCTTCGATGAGAAGAAACGGCATTACGGCACTGATATTGTGGCGAAAGCCAATGCTAAGGTGGCTGCGGTATTGGATGGGGTCGTGATTTTTACCGATTGGACGGTGAAGACCGGATATGTGATCCAGGTGCAACATACCAACGACCTGATTTCTGTATACAAACACAATTCTATCCTATTGAAAAAACAGGGAGATTATGTCAGGGCCGGAGAGGTCCTGGGGGTAGTGGGAAATACCGGAGAGGAGTCCAGCGGCCCCCATTTGCATTTTGAATTGTGGCGGGCAGGTAATCCGCTCAACCCGGAGAATTTTATTAAGTTTAAATAAAGAATCAATAACCGGAAGTTGTTTCGGCAATTTCGGTTTGGAAGAATGAATATATGAGAAAGATTGCGATATTAGGTTCGACAGGATCGATCGGAACACAGACGCTGGAAGTGGTGGAAGCCAATCCCGAACGGTTCAGTGTTGAAGTGCTGACAGCCAATAATCATGTTGATTTATTGATCGAACAGGCATTGAAATTCCACCCGGATAGTGTGGTGATTGCCAATGAGGAGAAATATCCGCTTCTGCGCGATGCCTTACAACATGAAGATATAAAAGTATTTGCCGGAGCCGATGCGCTTGCCCAGATCGTGACTTTTGCAGACGTCGATCTGGTGGTGACAGCTTTAGTCGGATACAGCGGTTTAATCCCGACGGTAAATGCCATTAAAGCCGGAAAAAATATTGCTTTGGCTAACAAAGAGACTCTGGTCGTAGCCGGAGAATTGGTCAACGAATCGGTCGCAGAACATCGGGTAGCTATTCTGCCTGTCGATTCGGAACATTCTGCCATCTTCCAGTGTTTGGCCGGAGAGAGCCGGAGTAAAGCCGAAAAACTGATTTTGACCGCTTCCGGAGGTCCTTTCCGGGGAAAAGACCGGGCTTTTTTGGAAAAGGTGACTCCTGCCGATGCTTTGAAACACCCTAACTGGCATATGGGTGCTAAGGTGACGATCGATTCGGCTTCTATGATGAACAAAGGGTTTGAAGTGATCGAAGCCAAATGGTTGTTCGGCATGAAACCCGAACAAATCGAAGTGGTGGTGCATCCCCAATCTATCGTTCATTCGATGGTGCAGTTTACGGATGGCTGCGTGAAAGCCCAGCTCGGAGTGCCGGATATGCGGCTGCCGATTCAGTATGCCCTGACTTTCCCCGAACGGACTACAGCTGATTTCGGACGTTTGGATTTCAAGGTATGTCATTCCCTGACTTTCGAACAGCCTGACGAGAAAACCTTTCGTAACCTTGGATTGGCTTACGAGGCTATGCGGCAAGGCGGAAACATGCCCTGTATCCTGAATGCGGCCAATGAAGTCGCTGTGTCTGCCTTCCTGCAAGGGCGCCTGTCTTTCACCGGTATGTCCGATCTGATCGAAAAAACAATGCAACAAGTAGATTTCCTGAAGAAACCGACTTTGGAGGATTATATGGAAACCGATCGCCTGACCCGTGAAATCGCCAGGAAAAATGTATCCCCCAAAATACCTCCTCTATAGCTTTCTAGCTTATAGTCTTTTAACTTTAATCTTTTACTTTTTACCTCATATCATGGATATTTTTATAAAAATAGTACAATTTGTCTTGAGTCTTTCTATCCTGGTTTTGTTCCACGAATTCGGACACTTTTTGTTTGCGAAGTTGTTTAAGACCCGGGTAGAAAAGTTTTATATGTTTTTTAATCCCTGGTTCTCTTTATTTAAATTTAAAAAGGGAGAGACCGAGTATGGAGTCGGTTGGTTGCCGTTGGGTGGATATGTGAAGATCGCCGGAATGATCGATGAATCGATGGATACCGAGCAGATGAAACAACCGGCTCAGCCTTGGGAATTCCGGGCTAAACCGGCCTGGCAACGCTTGCTGATTATGTTGGGCGGGGTATTGGTGAACGTCTTACTGGCTTTTGTCATTTATATCGGTATTCTATTCACCTGGGGGGAGACCTATCTTCCTGCAAAAAACGTCACTTACGGAGTGGTATGCGACAGCGTCTTCAAAAATATCGGAATGCGAAACGGTGATATTATCGTTGCTCTCGACAATAAAGAAGTGGTCCGTTTTGACGATGTGCTTCCCGAAATATTGTTCAATCGTTCCAAGACCATTCAGGTATTGCGCAATGGAGAGCAAGTTTCTTTGGATATTCCGGATGACTTTATTGCTACGCTGTTGGAATTATCGTCCAAGAGTTTCAAGCTGAATCCGCTGCTTACTCCCCGTATCCCGGTCGATGGAATCGAGATACAGGACTTCGGGGATTATTCTGTGGCTTATGATGCAGGTATGCGAAAAGGGGATAAGATTCTGTCTGTCAACGGACATACTTTTCGTTTCTACGATGAATTTTCGGATTTGCTCGCCGCCAATAAAGGAAAGCGGGTGGAAACGACCGTATTGCGGGGAGCGGATACATTATCTTATGCTTTTGCTTTGGGGGAAGACGGAAAATTCGGTTTTTATCCTTTGCTGACTGCCAATGCCTATGAATTGGCGACTCAGAAATATACACTGGCAGAAGCGATTCCTGCCGGAATCGAGATGGGGATCGGACAACTCGGCTCTTATGTGAAACAGCTGAAATTACTCTTTTCTCAGGGAGATACCGCTTATAAGTCGGTCGGTGGGATGGCTTCGATCGCCAACATTTTCCCGGGGTATTGGAATTGGCATTCTTTCTGGGAACTGACTGCTTTGATCTCGATCATGCTGGCCGTCGTGAATATTCTGCCTATACCGGCTTTGGACGGAGGACATGTCTTGTTCCTGTTGTATGAAGTGGTTACCCGTCGTAAACCGGGAGAGAAATTTATGGAGTATGCTCAGATTACAGGCATGATTTTTATCTTCGGCTTATTTATTCTGGCTAATGTAAATGATATAATTAAATTTTTCGGGTAATGAAAGATCAGATTGAAGAATTCAGAGCTTACCGGGCTAAAATGAACGAGAGGATTCTGGCAGCCGATAATAAAGTGATCAAAAGAATCTACAATATCGATACCAATACTTATATGGAAGGGGCACTCTCCTCCAAGGTAAAGGAGATGTTGGGACTGGCCACTTCCATGGTTTTGAGATGTGACGATTGCATCAAGTATCATTTGGAAAAATGTTATGAACAAGGGGTGACTACTCCCGAATTGTTCGAAGTTTTTGCTGTGGCCGACGTGGTGGGGGGGACTATCGTTATCCCTCATTTGAGAAGAGCTGTCGAATATTGGGAGCTGTTGCAGGCTCAAACCGGCCCGGAGGTCGAAAACGAAAAATAAAGCATGAGGTATAACGGTTCTTCCTTTTCGATGAGAACGGAAAGCTGATAGAACGTCTGTATTATTATCTGGACTGCCGGCGGGGAAGTATGATTCTGGATTATATCGGTTCGGATTTGTATAAAGATATGGTGTGGAGTGATTATGTCAGGATGAGGTCGAAAGAATGCCTGTGATCGGGGTGGTTGATAAAGCTCATTTCAAAATTCAGACAAAGATGAAATTATTGGGTATATTATTCTTGCTTTGTGTGCTGACGATGCCTGTTTTGGCACAGGATCATTGCCGGATTATGTTTTATAATGTAGAGAATTTATTCGATACCGCCGATGATCCCTCGACTGCCGACGACGAGTTCACTCCCCGGGGAAAGAAACATTGGACGAAGGCTAAATATACGGATAAATTATTGAAAATCGCAGAAGTGATCGATAGCGTGGGAGATAAAGAACTGCCTTGTATCATCGGTTTGGCGGAAGTGGAAAATCGCTGGGTATTGGAAGATTTAACGCAGAAAACGGCTTTGGCCGACGGGAATTATGGAATTGTTCATCAGGATTCTCCCGACTGCCGGGGTATCGATGTCGCTTTGCTTTACCGGAAAGACTGTTTCGAACTTTTAGAAACCGATTTCTTGCGCTTGTCATTTCCCGAGGATACCACCATCCGTACCCGGGATATTTTGTATGCTTCCGGGGTGTTGGATTCGGATACCCTTCATTTTTTTGTCTGTCATTTCCCTTCGATGATCGGTGGAGAGAAGCAAAGCGAGTGGCGCCGAGAAAGGGCAGCTTCGACGGTACGGCATAAAGTCGATTCATTATTGGCTGTTCAGTCCCGCGCCGGTATTGTAATCATGGGCGATCTGAACGGGAAAGCAAATACCCCCGCACAAAAGGTGTTGGGTACCAAAAGTTCCGATAAAAAACCGAGGTGCAAAGATTTATATAATACAGGCTATTATTTATTGAAAAAGAATTACGGTAGCTACCGTTACAAAGGCAACTGGCAGACCATCGACCACCTGATTCTTTCGGGAGCTTTACTGGATGGGCACTCTGTCTGGAAAGCCGATCGGCGGCTTACTGTTTTTTCAGCTTCTTTTCTACTGGAAGAAGATAAAACTTATTTCGGATACAAACCTTGTCCTACTTACCGGGGACCGCGTTATGTCGGTGGATATAGCGATCATTTACCGATATATATCGATTTGAAAAAATGATTTCTTTTTCTATTTTTGCCGCGCAAAATTCATAACAATAGATATGGACGATTATCATCAAAAGTATTAATCTGAACAAAGGTTTTCTCAGGCCTTTGTTCGTAACGAATGGAGGGTTTTATATGAGAAAATTTTTATGTTGCAGGGATAATTTTGCCGAAAAGCAGGCCTGGCAAAAATACTGTTGGGTGAATATCGAAATGCCGACCGAGGAAGATACGCTCTACCTTACTCGTGATTTGAAGATTCCTTCTGCATTTTTATCCGATATCCGGGATGTCGACGAACGTCCCCGTATCGAAACGGAAGATGGCTGGACCTTGATGATTCTGCGCATTCCCTACCGGGATGAGGGAAACGATATACCCTATATCACCGTTCCTTTGGGAATTATCATGAAAGCCGATTATTTCGTGACGATCTGTCACCACGCAACGGATATGCTGCCCGATTTTATCCGGTATATGCAGCGTAAGAAATTGCCGATCGATGGGAGTTGGGATCTGTTGTTCAGATTGTTTTTGTCTTCCTCCGTGTGGTATCTCAAATATTTGAAACAGATCAATAACCAAAGCCGGGCCGTTGAAAAAGAACTGGAAAGATCGATTCAGAATGCCGAATTGCAACGGTTGCTGAAAATCGAAAAATCATTGGTGTTTTTTATTACCTCTTTGAGAGGAAATGACAACCTGCTGGTGAAATTAAAGAATTTAAAAAGCCAACGGGAGTTTTTCGATCCCGATCTGGTAGAAGATGTGGAGATCGAACTGCGGCAGGCTCAGGACACCGCCCGAATCTATAGTGATATCCTGAGCGGTACGATGGATGCCTTTGCTTCGGTTATTTCCAACAATCTGAACGTAATCATGAAGCGTATGACCGCTATTTCCCTGCTTTTGATGATCCCGACATTGATTGCCAGCTTATATGGTATGAATGTACACAATGGATTGGAAGACAGCCATTATGGATTGTTTGTCATCGCTATTATATCGGTTGCTTTTTCTATATTGAGTTATTGGATGTTCAGGAGAAAGAGTTGGCTTTAACAAAGTGTTAACATTTTTAGGGATAAACTCCCGGAGGTTTTGTTTGTCTAAACCTCAAAACAGTTATTTTTATTGAAAAAAGAACTGAAAAAGGTGGCTTACAATTTTTAGATCGTTTAGCAAGTTCGTAAAGTCTGTCAGGTTTGTAAAAGTTCTGAATCCTGCGGGTATTTTTTTACGGCTGTGTGAGGTCGACCGGAATCTCCGGTTTCGTTAAAAAGGTGCACATAGACTTTATGGACTTTTAGCGATGAAGGAGCAACTTTATGAACTTTATAAACTAAAAAGGGTTGGTTTATTGGATGAAATATGAATAAATACGTAAAAAGATCATTACAGATCGGGATTCCGCTGGCTTTGGCAGCTTGGATTATAATCCCCCGGATCGGTGGAAATGGGGTGCAATCACAACAAAATGCACCAGGTAACAAGGGGAAAGGTAGACTTCCGGTAACGGGGATTATTGCTAAGAATTCCGTTGTGGCTGCCGGATTTCCGGTGAATGGTTCTTTGTTGGCAAACGAAGAGGTCGATTTGGTAGCAGAGATCGTGGGAAAAGTCAGAAAGATTTACTTTCAGGAAGGGGTGGCCGTTAAAAAGGGACAGCTGCTATTAAAAGTAGACGATGCCGATTTGCAGGCTCAGTTGACCCGGGCGGAGTTTCAGAAAAAATTACTGGCCGAGAAGCTCGAACGGCAACGGATTCTTTTGAAGCGCGAATCGATCAGCCGTGAAGCCTTCGATCAGTTACAAACCGATTATAATATGCTCGAAGCGGATATCGAACTGCTGAAAGTGAAAATCAGCCGTACTGAAATCCGGGCTCCGTTCGACGGGGTAATGGGGTTCCGGTATGTCAGTGAAGGTAGTTATGTGCAGCCCAGCTCACAAATTGCCCGGATCGTAGACAACTCTACCCTGAAATATGAGTTCAATATTCCGGAGAAATATGCCGATAATAATTTGAAAGGGCAGGAAGTATTTTTTAAAGTGACCGGAAATGATAAACTCTATTCGGCCAAGGTTTATGCTGTAGATCCTTTTATCGACGTGAAAACCCGTATGATTCTTCTACGGGCTCGTTTCCGGAATACAAACGGGGAGTTGATGCCCGGTATGTTTGCAAAAGGAAACCTGGTGGTGGGTGGAAAATCTGAATTCATTGCCGTACCGACAGAAGCCGTCGTGCCCGAAATGGACGGAAAAAGAATGTGGATCGTGAAAAATGGAAAAGCCTTAAGTGTACCTGTCGAAACAGAAAGCCGCGATGAGAAAAATGTAGAGGTGACTTCCGGTATCAGCGTCGGAGATACCGTACTCACCGGTGGGTTGATGCAACTCAGAGATGGGATGGCGGTGGAGGTGAAGATAAAAAGGTAAAAGGTTAGAGGTAGGGGAGAAGGTTTAAAGTTAAAAAGGAGGAGGGATGCTGAGATTTGACAATTTAGTGATTCGATGATGTAATAATGAATAACTTAATAAACTCACAAACTCAGCAACTTAGTAACTCTATTAACTTAGTAACTTAGTAACTCTATAAACTCAGCAACTCAGTAACTCTATAAACTCAGTAACTCAGCAACTCTATAACAAATGAGCTTATCGTCAACATGTATAAAGCGACCGGTATTTGCAACGGTGATGAACATCATTATGATGTTGGTTGGTTGTATCGGTCTGGTATTTTTGGGGGTACGTGACTATCCCAGTGTCGATCCGCCTATTATTTCGGTATCGACCAGTTTTCCAGGTGCTAATGCCGATGTAATCGAGACGCAGATTACCGAGCCTTTGGAGTCGGCTATCAACGGAATCCCGGGGATTCGTTCGTTGACCAGCCAGAGTAGGGACGGACGGAGTAATATAACGGTAGAGTTCGAGTTGGAGGTCGACTTGGAGACGGCTGCTAACGATGTCCGGGATAAAGTTTCCGGAGCGATGCGCCGTTTGCCGAAAGACGTGGATCCTCCGACCGTGAGTAAGGCGGATGCCGATGCTCAGCCGATCTTTGCGGTTTCGTTGCGGAGTGACCAGCGGTCATTGATCGACCTGAGTATGTATGCCGATCAGTACTATAAGGAACGCTTGCAGACGATCTCAGGAGTGAGTAGTGTCTCCATCTGGGGAGAAAAAAGATATTCCGTACGGATGCGGATGGATCCGTCTTTGCTGGCTGCTTATGGAATCACTCCTATGGATGTGAGGGACGCTGTGACTCAGGAAAATGTGGAATTACCTTCCGGACGGATCGAGGGAGAAAATACCGAACTGACTATCCGTACCCTGGGACGACTGATGACGATTGAGGATTTTAATAATCTGGTCATTAAAGAGGAGGGCGATAAAGTCATTCGTTTCCGGGATATCGGTATTGCAGAAGTAGATGCAGAAGATACCCGTTCGATTATGAAGCGGAATGGGGTGCCGATGGTGGCTTGTGCCATCATTCCTCAGCCGGGAGCCAATTATATTGATATTGTCGACCGGGCGTATGAAGTGATGGCCGATTTGCAAAAAGACTTGCCTGATGACGTCGAAGCCGGAATTGCTTTCGATAATACGGTCTTTATCCGCAATTCGATCAATGAAGTGAAAGACACGATCGTGGAGGCTTTTATTCTGGTCGTGTTGATTATCTTCCTGTTTTTACGGAATTGGCGGACGACATTGATTCCCGTATTGGCTATCCCCATCTCTTTGGTCGGTGCTTTTTTTGTGATGTATCTGGCCGGATTTACCATAAATATTCTGACCTTGCTGGCGATTGTGCTGGCGATCGGTCTGGTTGTCGACGATGCGATTGTGGTGATGGAGAATATCTATACGAAGATCGAACAGGGAATGTCTCCGCTCGAAGCCGGTTTCAAGGGGTCGAATGAGATCTTCTTTGCAGTTATCGCTACCACTATAGCCTTGGTGGCTGTGTTTTTCCCGATTGTCTTTTTGCAGGGGACGACCGGGCGGTTGTTCCGGGAATTCAGTATCGTGATTACCGGGGCGGTCATTATTTCTTCATTTGTCGCACTGACTTTTACCCCGATGATTTCCACCAAGTTGCTTACCCGCAATGTCACCGATAACTGGTTTTACCGTACGACAGAACCTTTCTTCGACGGTATGGTCAACTACTATCGCCGGGCATTGGAAGGTTTTATGAAATACCGGTGGATCGCTCCTTTGATACTGATCGGTTCGGGCGTGGTGATCTGGTTGTTGTGGCAGGCTATTCCTTCGGAAATGGCTCCCCTCGAAGACCGTTCGAATATCCGGATCACCTCTACGGCTCCGGAAGGCGCTACGTTCGAGTATATGAGCCGATATGCCGATGAGTTGAGTAGTTATATCGAACAAGAGGTCCCTGAACAGGAAAAGATAATCGAAATGATCGGTGGGGGAAATACCAATCGTTCCAACTTGAACCTTTGGTTGGTAGATCCCGAAGAACGGGGACGTACCCAACAGGAGATTGCCGATGAATTGGGAGTACAGGTACGTAATTTCACCGGAGCCCGGACGATGGTTTCACAACAGCAGACTTTTGGCGGACGTCGCGGAGGCTTGCCGGTAGAATACGTTATTCAGGCCAAGAACCTCGACGACCTGAAACGGGTATTGCCCCGCTTTATGGACGAAGTGAATAAAAGTCCGGTATTCTCGGTGGCCGATTTGAACCTTAAATTTACCAAACCCGAATTGACCATCAATATCGACCGGGATAAAGCTGCCGTATTGGGCGTTTCTATGCAGAATATCGCACAGACTTTGCAGCTGACCATGAGTGAACAGCGGGTCGGTTATTTCATCCTGAACGGGAAGCAATATCAGATATTGAGTCAGATCGACCGCGAAAACCGGAATAAACCCTCTGATTTACAGAATATCTATGTACGGAATAATAATGGTGAATTGATTGCATTGGACAATCTGGTGACGACTTCCGAGAGTTCTATGCCTCCGCAATTGTATCGCTACGACCGTTTTGTGGCCGCTACGGTTTCGGCTGGATTGGCTAAACGAAAAACGATATCAGAGGGATTGGCTGAAATGGACCGGATTGCTGCCGATGTGTTAGACGATAATTTTAAGACGACACTTTCCGGTAGTTCGAAGGATTTTGTGGAAAGTTCGTCCAGTCTGATGTTTGCTTTTGTATTGGCATTGATATTCATTTACCTGGTTTTATCGGCTCAGTTCGAGAGTTTCCGGGATCCCCTGATCATCATGTTTACTGTGCCTTTGGCGTTGATCGGGGCGATGGTGTCCTTGTGGTATTTCGATCAGACTATGAATATTTTCAGCCAGATCGGTGTAATCATGTTGATCGGGCTGGTGTCGAAGAACGGTATTCTGATTGTAGAGTTTGCCAACCAGCGGAAAGCGATGGGTGAACCGATGCTGATAGCTGTGAAAAATGCTGCAGTCGCTCGTTTCCGGCCGATTCTGATGACGAGTTTGTCGACGGTTTTGGGTATTCTCCCGATGGCTATTGCTACCGGTGCCGGTGCTGAAAGCCGGGTGGCTATGGGGATCGCCGTTGTCGGTGGGATGGTATGTGCTACTTTCTTGTCCTTGTTCGTGATTCCGGCGATTTATTCTTATCTGTCGACAGAAAAGGTGAACGTGATCGGGGAAGAGCATAAAGAGTAAAGAATTTTTTGATTATGATTATGGGAAAATATAGTTTACTATTCTTCATCGTTTGTTTTTTATTTTTTATTCCAGGGTTTTCTTCTGCCCAGGTTAAAATTACATTGGATAGTTGTATCGCCCGGGCGTTGGAATCGAATTATTCGATCAAAATTATCCGCAATCAACAACGGCAGGCTGAAAATAACCTGAATTACGGGCCTTTTCTTCCGACTATCGGTATCGATGCTGCCCAGAAACAATCGATTACCGATAGTAAAGTGGTCTCCGACGGAGAAGACAGAAGGGCCGATAATTCCCGTTCGGATGCTTTGAGTGCCGGAGTTTCTCTCAACTGGCGTTTGTTCGACGGTATGGAAATGTTTATGACTCACAATCGTTATGCCGAAATGCTGGCGATCGGCGAACTGAATACCAAGGCAGCTGTCGAGAACCTGATCGTCGAAGTAAGTTCTTATTATTACGATGTTGTACGTCAGCACAGTAAGCTCGAAGCTGCACGGCATTCTTTGGAGTTGTCGAGTGCCCGTTACGCCGAGGCCCGTGATAAATATGTGATCGGAGTATTGTCGGGTTTGGAGGCCCAACAGGCAAAGCTCGATTTAAATGCCGACAGTTCGAATTATATGAAAGAAAAAGAATTGTTGAAAAGTGCTTATATTTCACTGAATACTATCATGAATACCGATCTGCAAAAACATATGTACGTAGATGATTCTATCCGGCTGCATATGCCTTTGCAATATCAGGATTTGTTGACCGATCTGTTGCAATACAATACGACCCTGCAAATCGGACGCCGGGACCGGAAAGTCTCTGAATTGGACATGAAGATCGCCCGGGCCGCTTTGTTCCCTAAATTGGATTTCGATGCCGGATATAACTACAACCGCACCAAATCTCCGGCCTCGGTCACTTCCCTCAACCGTTCGAACGGTCCGTATTGGGGTTTTTCCTTGAGTGTGGATATTTTTAACCGATTGGAAAACCGGAGGAAGATCAGAAATGCGAAATTGGATATGGAAAATGCCGCCCTTTCTTATCAGGAAGCGGAACAGCAGGTAAAAGCCGATTTGGCACAGCTCTACAATACCTACGAGAATAACCTGCAGATCGTAAGCTTTGAGGAAGAAAGCGAACGGGTTGCTTTCGATAACCTCGATGCGGCACTCGAAAAGTATAAATTGGGAACCTTGCCGGGAATCGAATTCAGGGAATTTCAGCGCAGTTATATCGATGCCGTCGACCGTAAAGTTTCTGCCCTCTATCAGGCAAAAATCTCCGAACTGACCTTATTGCTCATTAGCGGAAAAATATTGAAGTGATTCCGTCATGGTATAGAATATAAATTTGTTTTCATTTTTTATTTGTGCTCAAATCAATCAATAATTAAAAAAATGAAAAACAAATTATTCCTGTATTGGGGATAGGTAGGTGTTTACATATCGACTTTTCAACTAAAAAGTCGAATGGTCTGATTTTTAAAAATATTGAAGCATTAGCTACTATAGAGACAGATGGTATACACAATTTTCAAATAGGAGAAAAACAAATTGCCACTGGCCGGAAATATTCTACGACAGAACCGGGATGGACCTGGGATGTTGGACTTCAGGTTGGGTTGTTTCATGGGAAAGTCTCTAAAGGACAGCCTAGTTCATACACGGAGGAGTCGAGTTCGGAGATAGTCAAGATAAAATGTTGTCGGGTCCAGGGCCCGGAAAAAGAATGTTGGTATGAGGAGTGTTAGTTTGGCCTATTTGTCCGGTTGTTTGGTTATTCTTCTCATCCTGATGTTATCAGTGAGGAGGGGGTCGAATTAAAAAAAATAAAGGGTATACAGTCCTATATAGGGAGATCATCCTATTTTATTGCTGTTTTACTTGAATGACTTGGAATGAAAAATGTTTTTTGGATCAAAAAATATTGTATCTTTGCTCAACTAGTAATAACTTAAAAAAAAATTGTCCATGTGTCGAGTTTTAATTATCGGTGCCGGAGGCGTTGGTACCGTTGTTGCGCATAAAGTTGCAAAGAATAAGGTTTTTACCGATATTATGCTGGCCAGCCGCACCAAATCGAAATGCGACGAGATTGCTGCAGCCGTAGGGGGTAATCGTATTCAGACCGCTCAGGTGGATGCAGATCATGTTGAGGAATTGACCGGACTTATGCGTTCATTCAAGCCGGATATTGTGATTAATGTTGCTCTTCCTTATCAGGACCTGACGATTATGGAAGCTTGTCTGGAAGCCGGAGTGAACTATTTGGATACGGCTAATTACGAGCCTAAAGATGAAGCACATTTCGAATATAGCTGGCAATGGGCATACCATGAACGCTTTAAAGAAAAAGGATTGACCGCTATTTTGGGATGTGGATTCGATCCGGGCGTATCGGCGATCTTTACCGCTTATGCTGCCAAACATCACTTCGATGAAATTCAATATCTGGATATCGTAGATTGTAATGCCGGAAATCACGGAATGGCTTTTGCTACCAACTTCAATCCGGAAATCAATATTCGGGAGATCACCCAAAACGGACGTTTTTATGAAAACGGACAATGGGTCAAGACAGGACCGCTCGAAATTCATAAGACCTTGACTTATCCGAATATCGGGGAAAGAGAGTCTTATCTGTTGTACCATGAGGAACTGGAATCTCTGGTCAAGAATTTTCCGACCATCAAACGGGCTCGTTTCTGGATGACCTTCGGACAGGAATACCTGACCCATTTGCGGGTGATTCAGAATATCGGTATGGCTCGTATCGACGAGGTGGAATTCAACGGAGTGAAGATCGTACCTTTGCAATTCCTGAAAGCCGTATTGCCCGATCCGAAATCCTTAGGCCACAACTATCATGGCGAGACTTCGATCGGTTGCCGCATTAAAGGGCTCAAAGACGGCAAAGAACATACTTATTATATTTATAACAATTGTGACCACGAAGCTGCTTTCAAAGAAACCGGTACACAGGCTGTCAGCTACACCACCGGTGTTCCGGCTGCCCTGGGAGCCGCGATGTTTGCAAAAGGACTTTGGAAAGGCGCAGGAGTGTATAATGTGGAACAATTCGATCCGGATCCATTCCTGGCAGAATTAGGAGAACAAGGATTGCCTTGGGTTGAAAAATTCGATATCGACCTGGAAGTATGATCGATAAGGATACGATTCTGAGCAACTGGGATTTATCCACTGTCCCCTCTCCTTGCTATGTATTGCATGAAACTTTGCTGGCAGACAACCTGAGGGTGATCGACAAGGTGAGGAAGGCTACCGGAGCAGAGATTATCGTAGCTTTGAAGGCCAACGCTATGTGGAGTATTTTTCCGGAACTCAGCAGACATTCGGATGGAGCCACTGCCAGTTCGCTGGCGGAGGCTCGTCTTGTTTTTGAAGAATATGGCGCTCCGGCTCATACTTATGCTCCGGTGTATACTGAAGGAGAGATCGAGGAGATATTGAATTGCAGCAACCACATCACTTTTAATTCGTTGGGACAATACGAGCGTTTCGGACGGCGGGCCCATCGGGCAGGTGTCTCTTGTGGGCTGCGGGTAAACCCGGAATTTTCTACTGTTGAAACCGATTTATACAATCCGGCCAGTCCCACTTCCCGTCTGGGCATATTGGCTACCGACCTGACTCATTTACCGGAAGGAATCGATGGTTTACATTTTCATTCGTTGTGTGAATCCCGTCCGGATGATTTGAGAGGTACGCTGGCTGCTGTCGAAGAACGATTCGGCCGGTTTTTCCCGCAAATCAAATGGTTGAATATGGGGGGAGGACATTTGATGACTCATAAAGATTACGATGAGGAGGAACTGATTCATATCTTGTGTGATTTTCGTTCGCGTTATCCGCATTTACGGATCATTCTCGAGCCGGGTAGTGCATTTACCTGGGATACCGGTTGTCTGGTGGCCACTGTCGAAGATAAAGTCAGTAACGGAGGTGTCGATACTTTGATGTTGAATGTTTCTTTTGCCTGTCACATGCCCGATTGTCTCGAAATGCCCTATAAGCCGGCTATTTTAGGCACTCATGAACCTGCCGAAGGGGAAAAACGTTGGCGGATGGGAGGAAACAGTTGTCTGGCCGGTGATTACTATGGAGATTGGGCTTTTGACGGGGGACGTGAGCCCCGGGTCGGAGATCGTATCGTTTTTCGCGATATGATTCATTATACGATGGTCAAAACGACCATGTTCAACGGGGTCACCCATCCTTCCATCGGAATTTGGAATCCTGAGACCGGTTTTCGTCTGGTCCGTAAATTCGGTTACGAAGATTATAAAAACCGGATGTCTTGACAGAAAAATTTTTGCCGAAGAGGTTGCCTGAAAGTTTAAATCTCACTTTTGTGGAACTTAAATTCCGGAAAGACTTACTGTGAGGTAGGGTTTATGTTTGCTAGTGTCGGCTGATGCGGTGAAATGGTTGTCATATTGTTACATTATGTAGAGAAAGAGGGCGGGAGTATGGCCTGACGGGAAATGCCTGGTGATTGGTTGCCCGAACGATTTGTTTGAGAAAAAGTGGGATGGAAGAACCGTCCCGGAATCCCTGTTATTCTTCCCGGGATTGGATATATGCCCGCCATTTTTGTATCAGTTGCTGCATATCGTCCGGGATTTCCGAGTCGAACGACAGGCGTTCACCTGTGGTGGGATGTTCGAATCCCAGGGTTTTCGCATGCAGTGCCTGTCGGGGACAAATTTCGAAGCAGTTGTTGACAAACTGTTTGTACCTGGCAAAGGTGGTACCTTTCAGAATTTCATTTCCCCCGTATTCTTTATCGTTGAAAAGCGGGTGTTTGATATATTTGAAATGAGCACGGATCTGATGGGTTCGGCCGGTTTCCAAAATACATTCAACTACGTTCACATAGCCCAGGCGTTCCAATACCCGGTAATGCGTTACGGCGTGTTTGCCATGACTGCCGTCCGGAAAACAGGCCATGACTTTGCGGTTGGTCAGGTTGCGCCCGATATGTCCGGTGATCGTTCCGGTTTCGTCTTCCAGGTTACCCCAACAAACGGCTACATACTTCCGGTCGGAAGTCTTGTTGAAAAATTGTAATCCCAGATGGGTTTTGGCCTTTTCGGTTTTGGCGATGACCAATAATCCCGACGTGTCCTTATCGATCCGGTGGACTAATCCGGGACGCGGATCGTTATTGTCTTTAAAAAGCGGATTACCTCTCAGGTGCCAGGCCAGAGCGTTCACCAAAGTGCCCGTATAATGCCCGTAGGAGGGATGTACTACCATCCCGGCGGGTTTATTGACTACCATCAGGTCGTCGTCTTCGTAAACGATGTTCAGGGGGATATTTTCCGGTATGATCTCGATTTCCCGACGGGGATAGGCCATGACGACCGATACGATATCTTTGGGTTTTACCTTATAACTCGATTTGACAGCCTTCCCGTTTACCAGAATATTTCCGGCATCGGCAGCTTCCTGAATTTTTGTGCGGGAAGCATTCGGCAGACGTGACATCAGAAATTTATCCACCCGGAGCAGATTCTGGCCATTATCCGCTTCGATCCGGTGGTGTTCGTACATTTCGGATGCTTGTCCTTCCTCTTCTTCTTCCAATAATTCTTCCTCTTCTTCAAATTCGGGCATAGGATGCTGTTTTAGTTCACGTTTTTATTCGGTAACCATCAAGGAGTCGAGTGCTGCAATTTTATCTTTTTGTAGGGTGATATGCAGGTTGACATAAGTACCTCCTTCGACTGTCGTCTCGCCCAAAGGATCCTGTTCGTAGATGACAGCCGAGTAGGCATCGTTTTTACTCTTTATACTGGCATCCGGGAGTACTTCGCCGAGATTCAGGTAAGATTTACGAAGGATATCCAGGGCTTCCTGCAGATTTTTCCCGGTCAGTTGCGGGAGAACGACTGTATTCCTTCCATTTCCACTTCCTAACACGATATCGATAACGGCTCCTTTGGTCAATAAGCTCCCTGGAACGATATTTTCTCCGTCATGTTTAAGATCCAATACCAGATTATGAAATTCAGACGGGGCATATTCGATATGACCGATTTTGAATCCCCGGCTGGTCAGGGTTTGCAGTGTCTGCCGGTAAGCAGCATTCTGCAGGTTCGGGAAAACCACTTTTTCAGGGTTATGGGCATTGATGATCAGATGGATCAGACGGTTTTCTTTAACGTGTGCTCCGGCTACCGGTGATTGTTCGAGCACGACTCCCGGTTTGGCCGCATCGTCATACAGGGAGTCGGTCACCACAACAGTTAAATGAGCATGCCGGGCTACCGCGTGTGCTTCCTCCACTGTCAAATCGTTAAAGGCAGGAACCGGAATAAATTGTCCGTGTTGGGTATAACTCTCCAGATGGGATAGAACAAAATAACCTATCACACAAACGAGAAGAATGGCTGCTAACAGATTCAGCAGGTAAAAGGTGAGTCTTGCCGGAAATTTTTTCATCGGTTACAATTTGGTTTATGGCCTTTGTTGTGAAAGCCTGGGTTCATCAACTTGCAAAAATAGCGCAGATTTTTAAATTATCTACTATTTTTTCTAAATTTGCTGCTTATTAATAGGAATAGCTATGCTAAAATTATTATTTCTGTTTTTGCTTTTATGGTCTTGCGGTCAGGTAATCGGGCAAGGGACTGCGGTAACAAAGTCCAACGATATCGTTGTGATTCGGGGAAAGAGTTATTATTTGCATACCGTGCAACCCGGTCAGACTTTGTATTCGATATGTAAGGCATACGGAGCGAACATCGACGAGGTAAAGAGTTTAAATGATAAGAAAGATAATGCGTTGAGTTTATACGAGGTATTGAAAGTGCCTTATACCGATCCTTTTGTGCAACAGGACGACAAATTTTATTATCACAAAGTGGTTAAAGGAGAGACTTTCTATTCCATCGCCCGGCTTTATAAGATAAAACCGAAACGTTTATTGAAATTCAATGAAGGATATGCCCAGAATCAACCCCTGGCGGTAGGAGCTGTGGTGAAGTTGCCTTTGGCTGAAATCGATCTTTCTGTATTGGGTGAAGAAGAAATCGAAGCTTCGGTGGGAAAAAAGCAGGAGATTCGCCCTGAGCGTCCGGTTCGAAACGAGAGCGTGAAAAAAGTGGAAGAAGCGTCCGTGACCGATATCCTGCAAAATGCCCTGATGCAAAAAAACGAAAAAACGGAACAAGAACCGGAAAAAGAGACTACGACTGTTATCGGGGCTACCGATAAAATGGAGATTCCGGATTATATCTCCGAAGTAGTGATGCCTGTCGATCCTTTTGTGAAGGTGGCTTTACTGCTCCCTTTTTCTGCAAAAGATTATCCTGTATTTGTCGATACGCTGGTGGAAAAAATGCCGGTACAGATTTCTGCCCGCTCCGAGCAATTTATTTCTTTTTATGAAGGGGTATTGCTGGCGGTGGACAGCTTGAAAAATCAAGGATACAAAGTTAACCTGAAGGTTTTCGATACCGAACGGAGTGCAGAGAAAATGTATACTATGGTCGATGAAATCGACCGGTTTCATCCCGACCTGATCATCGGTCCGGTATATGGCTCGGTGTATAAGGCCTTAATGGATGATTTAACGAATAAAAATATCCCGGTCATTTATCCCTTATCTTCCCGAAGTGAAGAATTTGGCGTGTATCCTGATTTTATCCAGGTCAACCCTTCTATGAAAGCACTGACTGTTGCGATGAGTGATTGGTTGCGCGAAGAAGCGGAAGAAGCGAATCTGGTTTGTCTGAATCTGACAGGGAACGAGGTCAGTCATTCAGACCTGGAAGATATTCGCTTGTTTAAGGAGTATATGCATCGGATCGGCAGTATGAATTTTTATGATTGGAATACTTCGGCAGTTCCGTTGGATGGATTGCGTTTGCAATTGTTGCCCGACCGGGAAAATATAATCATTCTGCCTACTACGAAAGAAGCTGAAGTCAGTAAGATATTACCGGTATTATCGGCTTTAACGGATGGTTATCGGATTACCGTCGTCGGCTTCCCGGAATGGCAGGCCTTTACTTCGGTAGATCATGAGACTTATTTCAAACTGAATACGAAGATCTTTACCTATAGTTATGTGGACAATACCACGGAGCCTGCCAAACGGTTTGCCTTAAAATACCGGAAATATTTTTATACCGAACCGAATAATCTGGCCTATAAGGCTTTCGATATGAGTCTTTATTTTATTGAATTGGCGGCAAAATACCGGGACCGGACACTGGATGCACTTGAATTTTATCCGCGTAACGGTGATTTTTCGCGTTTTTATTTTCAAAAGATGGAAGGTCAAGCCGGTAAAGAAAATCAGGGTTTTTATATTGTCAATTTTGGATCCGACTACCGATTGAAAATAGAGTCCCTATAAGCGTAACTTGTCAGCATGATCTGCGATATAAATAAGCAGACCTAAAGCATAAAGTTATGGCAAAATTCGAAGACATCATTCAGGGAAATACCCTTGTGTTCGTAGATTTTTTCGCTACCTGGTGCGGACCTTGTAAAATGATGCATCCCGTATTGGAAGGCCTGAAAAAGCAGTTGGGGGAGCGGGTGAAAATTGTGAAAATAGATATCGATTCCCCGGTCAACAGGCAGTTGGTAAATTCCTATCAGGTACAGGCGGTACCGACATTGATGTTATTCAAAGCAGGTAAAATGGTTTGGCGGCAGAGTGGGGCGATGCAAGCAACACAAATTCGTCAAGTGATTGAAAAACACCTTTGATTATCAGTGTTTTATAT
Organism: Odoribacter sp. N54.MGS-14; assembly: GCF_000980295.1. Taxonomy (NCBI): domain Bacteria; kingdom Pseudomonadati; phylum Bacteroidota; class Bacteroidia; order Bacteroidales; family Odoribacteraceae; genus Odoribacter; species Odoribacter sp. N54.MGS-14. The sequence continues at coordinate 63,494 of NZ_LARL01000012.1, forward strand.
TTCATCTGTTCGTGATCATCCAAATCGCGAATGTATAAAATTATTTGAATATCCGGTTTTCGGAATGTCAGAAATATCTTTCGTCGGATGAATTTTTTTTGAGGAAAAATAGTTACACCCGATGAAATATCTCTGTATGTTTGTGGCGTTTAAAATTAAAACAAACAAATCTGAAAAAGGAGAGATTCGAAAGAATCTGACAACTATGAAAACAGGTAAAACCGAGTTGCCCCGATCGACGAGTGGGGCAGATGAGTTCTTTATTTTACAGGGAAAAAAACAGGGAGTGCGGATCGAGGGAGAAGGGTATGTCATCCGGGAATTCAGTTACTCCGATTGTGAATCCTTGGCAGAAAATGCCGATAACAACAAAATCTGGAATAACTTAATGGATAATTTTCCGCATCCCTATACCAAACAGGATGCATTCGATTACATCAGTATGGTAAAAGCTATGCCGGGCAAACCGATGCGTTTTGCTATCGAGGTTGAAGGAAAAGCGGTGGGAAGTATCGGATTCGGATCCGAAGGAGATGTAGAAAGAGTGACTGCCGAGGTGGGATATTGGATCGGGGAAAAATATTGGGGGCATGGCATTATGAGTAAAGTGTTGGAGGATATCACCGAATATGCTTTTCAAAATTTTCATTACGAAAAATTGTACACGATTGTATTCAGTACGAATCCCGCTTCTATGCATGTATCGCAAAAAGCGGGGTATCGACAGGAAGCTGTTTTGCATCATGCTGCAGTCAAGAATGGTCATTTGGTCGATTTTTATTATTTCTGTAAGATGCGTGAGCACGGGTAAGTTTTATATCCCTTTTTTATCCCTGACTTGATTAGAAGCCAGCTGACAGGCAACATATTCTCCGATATAAACAGCAGGAACAAACGAAGTAAAAGTTTCTCCGGTAAGACCGGTGTAAGGTATACCCTGTTCTGTAATGAAAAGCCGATAAGGTAACTCCCGGCGGTTACCGATCTGATAAAAATTGTGAAAACAAAATACAGGAAAATCGAAACTTTTCAGGAAGCAGGGAAGTATACTCTTAAAATTAAAAATGAATAGAATGAGAGGAGTATATTTATTCGGGGGATTACTACTTTTAATAATTTTGCAGGCCTGTCGCGAAGATGACAGTTACAAACCCTACCCTCCTGCGAAGGATTCGACCGGAAATATCGCAGTGGCTTTGGCGGGACGTGTCGGAACGGTGGTCGGAGAAAACTTGACTACTTACGTAAAATCGTTGAATCTTTTTCTTTTTCGGGAAAATACAACCGGTGATTATGTACTGTACCGGAATATGTTGTTGGATAAATCCCAACTGGAAGCATTGACAGAAAATACTATGAGTACTCAACCTGGTTTTACTGTACCCCGGGAGTTTGTTTTTGATTCTGTACCGCTGGCAAACTATAAAATCGTGGGAGTAGGGAATGTACAGGATTCCTTAGGCAATGCCTTGCCGAATGTTTCTTTACAGGGAGTGACCGCAGGAAGTACTTTAAATCAGGTACTGGTAGTGGTAAGGTCAGGAGAAGAAGCTTCCCGGTTGTTTTGGGGAAGTTCCGATGTGGTTCAGGTGGGAGCTACTTCCGAAACGAATCTGCCGGTATTGTCTCTTTACCGTAAGGTCGCTATGTTTGCTCTTACTTTAGAGAAAATACCCAGTGTTGTCGACCGGATCGATATGGATATTGAAATGGTAAATAGTTCTTTTAATATGAACGGGACCTTTCCGGGGAGGACAGGGAGTTATGTTTTTGTCTCTAATCAGTATCGGCAACAAGTAAAAGACAGCATTACTTTGACGTATGTGACGCTGCCGACCGTTGCGGGAGACAGCTCGACTTTTCTGACTACTTTTTATCTGGTAAACGGTCCTAAACAACCTATAACTTTACCTAAATATGTGCTGAAACCAAATACCATTACCAAGGTGACGGCTACTATCGACCCGGATCAGCCGGGAAATATCTGGAAAGTGAATGTGAATTCCCTGATCGATGTCGATGTCGAATGGAATGTGGATCAGGAACCACCGATTACGATTTAAATGCCAGATGATAAATGGTGGAGGGAGTGTCAGAGGAAGAGGGGGACGAAATTAAATGCTAAGATGAAACATCGTTAATTGGTAAATGAAGATCGGGTGGTATTATACGGTTGGGGTCTGGATGATAATTGTATTCAGTTTGGGCAGTTGTCAGGAGGAGCAGGTTGTCGAAGTAAAATCGGAGGAATTTTCCCTGCCTGTGACACTGGAAGTAGATGGGTATGCCCACATGGATAGTGCACAGGTTT
>NZ_LARL01000119.1:0-4529 GCF_000980295.1 Odoribacter sp. N54.MGS-14
GCCACGCTGCCGCAATTTACACCTGAGGCTCTGAAACACAATATGCCCCTTGTTGTACTTGTCCGTCGGTGGGCGGAACGCAAAGGAGTAACTCCCGCACAGTTTGCACTGATTTGGATGCTTTCGCGTAAACCCTGGATCGCTCCGATTCCCGGAACAACCGATCTGGTACATTTGGATGATTTTCTGGGTGCGGGGACGATTCGTTTGTCGGCCTGGGAGATGGAGGAGTTCGACCGTGCTTATTCTAAAATAGACCTGATGGGCCACCGTGCCGATCCCTTTACCGAAAGTCAGATCGATAAATAAATGAATAAAACAAAAATTTATCAGGATTATTGTATGAAGCGATATGGGAAAATCAATTTTAAATATACTGCTTATGTCTGTTATGCTATCTTGTAGTACGGCGGTGAAAGAGCATACGACAAACCCCTCCGGTATGATGGAAACGGGGAAGAAAAATATCGGGAATCTTTTGGCTCTTTACCCGAAACCGATGACGGTTATCGGCGCGCAGGTGGAAGGAAAAGTAAACTGGCTTGTCGTCGGACACACAGGCATTATCGGTCACGACCGTATACTCGTGAGTATGAATAAGCAACATTATACCGATCAAGGAATCAGGAAGTCGAAGAAGTTGTCGATCAATCTTGTCAGTCGGGAAATGTTGCCTGAGGCCGATTATGTAGGCAGTGTGAGCGGTGCTTCGGTCGATAAGTCGAATGTTTTCGATTACCATATCGGAGAAAAAGGTACACCTATAATCGATGCTTCCCCTTTAACGATGGAGTGTGAGGTGGTGGATATTTACGAAACCGACGGCTTCGATAATTTTATCTGCTCCGTAGCTAATACTTATGCCAGGCCAGAGGTTCTCGACAGTACCGGCCGACTGGATTATACCCGGCTGAAACCGGTTCTGTTCACATTTCCGGCTTATTCTTACCTGGCTACAGGAGAAGTGATCGGCAAGTGCCTGAAACCCGATAAAGAACCGGGTATGTGCGCTAAGTTGCCTATGGCTTCGGACGGTATCGTGCGCTTGTCGAAAATTGAAGTTCGGCCGGAATATCTCGATGCGTATCTGAAATATGCTGCCGAAGTCGGTGAAATATCCTTGCGTCGTGAACCCGGTGTATTGACTATGTATGCTGTCCGTGAAAAGGAAAATCCTTGTCGGATAACTATTCTTGAAACATAACTTTATCCAATAAATACCATTATGAACAAGATCTATTTATTTTTAGTATTCAGTATTTTAACAACAATCGGTATGGCACAGGAAAAAATCAAACAAACAGCGGGGCGTGACCAGTTGGGAACATTCGCTCCCAAATTCGCAGAACTCAATGACGACGTTCTTTTCGGCGAAGTCTGGAGTCGTACGGACAGACTCGGCTTGCGTGACCGTAGTTTGGTAACAATCACTTCACTCATCAGTCAGGGGATAACGGACAGTTCGCTGACATTCCATTTGCAATCGGCCCGGAACAACGGCATTACCCGAACAGAGATTGCAGAGATTATCACGCACATCGGTTTTTATGCGGGTTGGCCGAAAGCTTGGGCTGCGTTCCGGCTTGCCAAGGAAGTGTGGGCCGAAGATACGAACGGTGAGGATGCGAAAGCTGCTTTCCAACGTGAGATGATCTTTCCCATCGGAGAACCGAATGCGGCCTATGCCCGGTATTTCACCGGCAATAGTTATCTTGCACCTATATCGCGTGAACAGGTTTATATTTCCAATGTCACGTTCGAGCCGGGTTGCCGGAACAATTGGCATATCCACCGCGCGAAAAAGGGAGGCGGACAGATGCTTATCGGTGTTGCCGGACGAGGTTGGTATCAGGAAGAGGGTAAACCAGCCGTAGAAATTTTACCCGGCACAGTGATCCATATTCCCGCTAACTTGAAACATTGGCATGGGGCAGCAGCCGACAGTTGGTTCGCTCACCTGGCGTTCGAGATTCCGGGAGAAGGCTCTTCTAACGAGTGGCTCGAACCTGTAAACGATGAAGCATATAATAAAATTCAAAAATAAAAACCGGCTTTCTATGTATAAATTTATATTCGTATTATTGGTGGTCGTTGGAATGGCGACTGCCTCGAATGCCCAAGAAAAACAAAATATGAAACAATCGGATAACAAGCCGCTTGTTGCCTATTTCTCGGTGACAGGAACTACGGCACGTGCAGCTGAGAAATTAGCCCGGGTTACGGGTGGAGAACTTTATGCGATAACCCCTGTCGAATCGTATACAAATGCCGATCTCGACTGGAATGACAAAAGGTCGCGTAGTTCGGTAGAGATGAACGATCCGAAGTCGCGTCCGGCCATTCAGGAAGCGAAAAAGAATATTGCCGATTATGATGTGATTTTTATCGGCTATCCGATCTGGTGGAATCTTGCTCCACGTATTATCGATACGTTCATTGAAACTCATCACCTGGCAGGTAAGACTCTTATTCCTTTCGCTACATCGGGTGGAAGCGGCATTACCAACAGTGTCGGCGCATTGAAAAAGGCTTATCCCGACCTGAACTGGAAAGAGGGAAAGCTATTGAACCGAATGGACGAGAACGGTATCCGTGAATGGATCGGTAAAACGTCGAAGGATTAGCGTAGCCCGGAAGGGACGCTGATCTTTTTCTGGCTTTGCCGGAAAGACCTGGCATTTTGTACTTGTTCGTGTTCGGTGACCCGGTCGCTTCTGTCGGTCAGTTGGCTTTTTCTTTCACTGACCGGCGGAACTCCTCACTTCGCAAAAAAACTTTACGTTACATTTCCGTCAGACACCAGGGCGTTCAGAAAAAAGTAAGATACCACTCGCCAGAGCTCCAATGGTCACCGAACACAAATACCTTCGACTGATGCTAGCACTTCATGGGAAACGAACGGCGACCTTAAAAATATGAACTCCTACAAAACAGATATTTTCTGAACCCCTCATATTAAGATTTTGCTTGTAAATCAGTGTTTTATAAAAATCCGGTTAGGTAACTCAGGTATTCCTGCTCCGATAGAGGCCTGTCTTTTTATTCAATAAAACTTTCCTTCTCCTTCCTTTGACTTGTAGTGCTGACGGCACAAAACCCGGAATCGGAATAGAAAGAAAAAATAAATCCTGGAATTTTTTAGTTACGACAGTTACAGAAATCAGATCTAACCGCTATAATAGTTGTAACAAAAAAAATAGAACGATTATTTGGGTTAAATAAAATACAAAATGTGAGACAAATGTATGAAAAATTTATACAAACTAAACATCTAGCCGTCAATTTTATACAAAAATTTGCGCATAAATACGATTTGACAAGTTATTACGCTAATATAATCGTTCGTTTAATCTTGCAAAATCACAGACCATGAAGAAATTACTGTTTTTTATCATCTTGTGTTCTCTCTTTTCTTGTTCGACAGAGACACAGGAAGAGCAACCGGTCGTTACCGGAAAAAATTTTGCCTTATCCCTGTATAGCACAGATTCTATTTATCAATCGGGAATCGATTCCTTGTTCTTATTCTATTTCCCCGAGAGTTCGACTCCGGCCAAACCGATCTATTTTCAACAAGAGTTGGCTTGGGGAGATCCGATTGTCCTCCAGGATTTGGAACCGGAACCTCATACCTTTATCACGGTAGCCTGTTCGGGTTCTCTTGAAGAATTAAAAGATCTTCACATGGAGCTTCATCGGAACTATATCAGAATCAACAGACACGACAATGTCTCTGAAAACCTGTTTGGAGGAGTATTGAAAGCAGATCCTGTCTCTGGAGAAAAGAAATTTGAGCTTCAAAGGTTAGTTGGTGGAGTAAAAATCAATATCACCAATTTTGACTCTTTAAATATACAAGGTTATCCTAGTTGCCATATTACAAATTCCCCTGCATGTATCTGTCTGGGAGATTATGAAGATGAACCTGTATACTATGACGAATATATACGGACAGACAATTCCTGGTACTATGTTTTTCCAACCTATGGAGTGGTAAAAGGAATGATTGAAATCGATTACCTCGATGAGAATGGAATTAACAAAATCAGAATGTTTGAGTTTACCGGTAAGCATGCAATCGAAGCCAACAAAAAACTTGAATTGAATTTCACCTTACAGAAGAAAGCCATAACGAAAAGCGGTGCTGAAGATTGGCAGTTGACTCTCGAAGAAGAAGTAAGCGTTTTATAACCCAAAAAGAATCAAGATATGAAAAAAATAACCTATAGCATCGTTCTGCTTTGGAGTGTTCTTTTTTGTTCCTGTCAAAAGGAAGATACGCTCACGACAGTCCCTGACGGAGGAGTACAACTGAATTTCAGCGGAGCTCAGGCCAACCTCAGCGCAGAGGAATTAAGCAATATCGTCGAAACCTTTCACGTGCTTATCTACGACGAAACAGGAAATTTCGTCAGACATAGCGAATACGAAAATCTGAAAAGTGTCTCTCCGGTCAAACTTCCTATCGGACAGTATACTTTCGCTTATCTTTCCAATATCAAATCGGATTTAATCGGCGGTATTCAGGA
>NZ_LARL01000120.1:0-4193 GCF_000980295.1 Odoribacter sp. N54.MGS-14
CATCGCTGTGCACGAATATAAGCATTTTTACTACAATTACAAGCGATGAACAATATTTCTTAAATGAAAAAGCCGTGGTGTCTGGACTGATTTTAGTTTAGAGGAGAGTTATTTTTTATTTTTTTCTTTATATTTGCCACACAACCGGAGGAGAACTATGCGTGATAATGAACGATTTATAGTAGACCTGAACAAAAAAAGAGAAACTGCCTGGCAGCAATTGTACGAGGAGTTTTATCCGGCATTATGTACCTATGTGGCCAAACTGACCCATGAAAATGTCGGAGTGGAGGATATTGTTCAGGAGTGTATGATCGGGTTATGGGATTCTTCCTTGCAATTTCCGAATGTCAGATCTTTGGCAGGTTGGCTCTACAAAGCAGTATATAACAGGGCTTTGAATATGATTCGTGATCGGGACAATGCCCGTCGGTTATTGGGAAATTATACTTCCGGGATTTCCTATACTGAAGAAATGGCTATCGATTTGGCCATTGAAGAAAGTGTGATCGCAAAACTCCGTTTAGTCCTTTCCGAATTGTCTGACCAGCAGAGACAAGTTATGAATTTAAGCCTCGAGGGCTTGAAAGTCCGGGAGATCGCACAGCTACTGGAAGTTTCTGAAAATACGGTGAAAATGCAGAAAAAGCGGGCTTATGCTATCGTCCGTGACCGCATGGGAATGGTATGGGGGATTTTGTTGTACTCTTTATTTTCAGATTTTTTTTAAATATTAGTTATTTTCTGTTACCCGTTTTTTGATTTCATGTGTTTGTATAATAAAAAGGGTATGAATACATGGAATGATATATATGATTTTTCTGAAAAGGTTCTAAGCTATATTTTACGGAGGAAAGAAGAAGAGTATATTCAGCCGGATCAGAACAGTCCGGTTGAAAAGATGGCAGATAAGTTGGGACATTCAGAAACTTTGGCTGAACGATTACGGCAACAATACCGTTATGACCCTGTCCGGGCTTATCGGAAATTAAAGAACTACAGACGGAGAAGGCGTATTCGCTGGTATGGTGTGGCGGCTGGAATTTTATTAGTTTTAGGACTGGGATGGGGATGGTTTCACCAGAATAGTACTGATGATTCTCTTTTACTGACTCAAACTATTCAACCCGGTAGTAAAAAAGCAGTTTTAACCCTGGCCGACGGTTCCGTTTGGCATATCGGAGATTCGGCAATGCTTATATCTACTGCACAAAATCATATCCGTATCGATTCCAGTGGCATGCTTTTACAGGCAGGAAAAGAGGAGAAACCGGAAAGTACTGATACCTACCATCTTTTGTCTATTCCCCGGGGAGGAGAATTTACAATGACACTGGCCGACGGAACACGAGTGTGGCTGAATTCCGAATCAGAACTTCATTTTCCGTTGCAATTCGGTGGTAAGCAACGGAAAGTTCAATTGACAGGGGAAGCTTATTTCGAGGTTGCAAAAGATGCAGCACATCCTTTTGTTGTAGAAGTGTGTGATTCTAAAATCCAGGTATTGGGGACCGGTTTTAATGTACGCTCTTATTCGGAAGAAGGGCAAATAGTGACGACATTGGTCGAGGGAACGGTGTGTTTCGAATCTATAGAAGATAGGGTTATTTTGAAACCCGGTGAACAGAGTATTTTAGATAAAGAGGGACGACTTCAGAAACGTGCAGTTGAGGTTTATCCTTTTGTAGCCTGGAAAGAGGGACGTTTTATTTTCCGTAAGCAGCGGTTGGAAGATATCATGGTCATGGTGAGCCGGTGGTATAATGTCGAGGTTTATTTCGAAGACGATGAATCTAAAGAGATTACCTTTTCAGGGGGTATGATGCGTAATGACGGTTTCGAGGCATTGATGAAAATGATCGAAACGGTCGGGAGCATAAATTGCACCATAAAAGACAATACAGTTTTTATAGCTAAAAGAAAATAAAGAAAGACGGAATATTGGCACTATCCCGCCTTTCAACCGGCTAAGCCGGAAATGTTTCATTATAATTTACAAACTTATGAAAAAAAATGGAATCCGATGTCTTCTTTTTCAAAGAAGATGGTTAAAAACGTATTTAATGATGAAGTTTTTAATCTTGTTTTTGTGTATTTCTTCTTTTCAGTTGTCTGCGAATGTGTATAGTCAGATCGCAAAGGTTTCTTTGGAGGTAAAAAATGCTTCATTGGAGCAGGTGATTCAGTTATTAGAGAAAGAATCGGGCTATATTTTTCTGTATGAAGATGCCCAAATCGAACAGGTGCAGGGCTTGGAACTGAACTTTAAAGATGAGGACCTGAAAGTGGTGTTGGACGAATGTCTGCAGAATTCCGGTTTAACTTATAAACTAATGAATCATACCATTGTGATTTCGCGTAAAAATGTCAATGATCAGGTACGCATGACTCCCACAAAACTTTTGCTTCAAGGGATTGTGAAAGACACAGATGGTCATGTATTGCCAGGAGTTTCCGTGGTATTGAAAGAAACGACACTGGGTGTCGCTACGGATGTAGAAGGTCGGTTTACCATCGAATTACCTAAGGCCGACAGCATCGTTTTGGTATTTTCGTTTGTCGGTATGCAAACCAAAGAAGTAAAGTGGAGGGGAGAAAAAGAGCTGAATGTGGTATTGGAAGAGTCGGTAGCTGAAATGGACGAGGTGGTGATTACCGGGTATTTTACGCGTAAGCGTGAGAGTTATACGGGAGTGGCTAATACGTTTAGTGGAGAACACTTACGGGAGGTATCGGGACAGAATGTGTTGTCGGCTTTGGCGATGGTGGATCCTTCTTTTCAGTTGGTTGAAAATTTGGAAATGGGTAGCGACCCGAATACGGTGCCTGCTTTTCAAATTCGCGGACCGGGTAGCTTGGAATCGGAGTATAAGAATAATCCGAATAGTCCGACTTTTTTGTTGGATGGTTTTGAGGTGAGTGCGGAGAAGATATTCGATCTTGATCCGAATCGAATTGCGAATGTGACAATACTAAAGGATGCCGCGGCAACAGCTATTTACGGTTCGCGTGCAGCTAATGGAGTGGTGGTGATCGAAACGGTGCAGCCGGCGGAAGGAGAGTTGACCGTATCGTATTCGCTGGGGATGGATTTTGAGATTGCGGATTTGACGGATTATAATCTGATGAATGCAGAGGAGAAGTTGTTATATGAGGATAAGGCTAAGTTATTTGATGGGGATTATTTGAGTGGGAATGATACTTATCGGGATGAGTATAATGCTAAGTTGGGTTTGATCCGGGCGGGAGTGAATACGAATTGGCTGAAGGTGCCGACTCAGGATGTTGGTTTTGCTCATCGACATACACTTTTTGTAGAAGGAGGTAGCCAGAAGTTCCGCTATGGGGTTGATTTGAATTATTCGAATAAAAAAGGAGTGATGAAGGAGTCAGGGAGAGAGAAGATAGGTGTTGGCATGAAGTTTCAATATAATACGGGTAATTTGCGTTTTATGAATTATATGACGTATGATCAGGTGAAGGAGTTTAATTCACCATACGGCAGTTTTAGTGAGTATACCTATTCGAATCCTTATTTTTCGCCCTATGATGAGAATGGGCAGGTGGCTAAGGTGATGCGGGGAATCGAGGGCATCGGGTCGCCGTTGACGGAACCAAATCCATTGTATAATTCCACGTTAGGAACTAAGGATGAGGGACGGTATAAGAATTTTGTCAATAACTTTTCTGTGGAGTGGAAGATTATTAATGGCTTGAATTTGAAAGGGCAATTTTCTGTGAGTGACAAAGGTTTTGAGTCGGATTTGTTTTTACCTTCGGAACACACTCAATTTAACGATGCGGAGGTGAAAGGGTCGTATACGAAGAATATCAGGAATGAATTTTCGTATGATGCAAATGTGGTGTTGTCTTTTTTTCGTACGTTCGATAAGCATGCAGTGAATGTCGGTGGGGTGTATAATGTGCGGCAGACGAAGACAGATGGTTTTCAGACAGTAGCTTATAATTATCCGAATGCGGGGATGGATCACATTGGGATGGGGATGCAGTATGCGGAGGGTGACCGTCCGATAGGAGATTATGAGTTGTCGCGTCTGGTTGGGTTTGCAGCTAATGTGAATTATAGTTATGATAACCGGTATTTATGGGATGGTTCAGTGCGAAGTGATGCTTCATCAATTTTCGGTGCTGATAAGCGTTGGGGTACTTTTGGTTCTGTGGGAGTGGGGTGG
>NZ_LARL01000121.1:0-3839 GCF_000980295.1 Odoribacter sp. N54.MGS-14
CCCGGACACGTTCCAGATACTGTTTGTCTTTGGGTATCTGATAGTCTTTTAGTCTGTTCAACTCTTCCCATGTCAGGAAGATTACCTTCTTGGGGGTGGTTTTCAATTTCGGTTTGAACGTATCGTATGCTATATTCTGGTGATAGTCTTTCTTGAAGCTCCATCGCAGGAACCATTTGAGGAATCCCATTTGTTTACCGATGGTACTGTTTCTCATGTCTTTTTTGTCACGCAGGAAATTGATATACTCGTTCAATCCGAACTCATCGAAATATTCAAAGGTCACATCTTCCTTGAACTCCTTGAGGTGATTTTTAACGGCTGCAAACTTTTCGTATGTGGATTCAGTCCAGTTATTCTGATTGCCGCATTCTTTTACAAATTCATCGAATACCTCCCAAAAACTTATCTTTACGTCTTCCTGGTCTTCACTTGTATCTTTCATCCGCAGGTTGAATGCGTCCTTTAGCTGTTGGGTAGTGGGCATGGCTTCCTGTACCTCAAATTCCTTGAACACGTTTTGAATTTCGGTATAGTATTTCAGCAGATCGGCATTGATTTCAGATGCACTTTGCTTTAGTTTGTTGGTACACCCGTTCTTCACTCGCTGCTTGTCAGCATCCCACTTGGCTACATCAATGCGGTAACCCGTTGTAAACTCAATGCGCTGACTTGCGTATATGACACGCATACGGATAGGCACGTTCTCCACGATTGGCACACCGTTCTTCTTCCGGCTTTCCAATGCAAAAATGATGTTACGTTTGATATTCATAATTGGGTGTATTTGAAATTCTACACCCAAATATACACCCAATATTTGGAATAGCAAAAGATATTCAGAAAGATTTAGATTTACTATGTACTCCAGATAGTATGTGATTATCAGTAATTTGCAATTTTATGATATTTCTTGAATATGTAGGTTCGAGAGCCTCTCTCTCCGCCAAATTAATGAAAGTTATAAAAAGATCGGATTTTTTTCCGGTCTTTTTATTTTATCGGGTTCGAGCCGATAGTGTGGATGAGGGATCAATCGGAAAACCTGTGTTTTTCGATATTTATAAATATCTACATTCTGTGCCACCGTTCCCATAAGTAGTATGACCGCCTGTTGATTCGGCATAGCGCCTCTCATATTAATAACCCTTTTATAATTTCGATCCGGTTAGTGGTATAAATCATCCCCCTGATTTCCCTTTCATATTTGAAGTATGTAAAATAAAACCTGTACCTGTCGTGCTGCTATCTCTTTAACGGCGGATAACTCTTTTGCCATCTTTGCCATTCATAGAATTTCAATTGGCACTTATGGCAACCATTTGTATCCACATAATAGAGTATTTTATACTTATGGTTTAGTAATGAATAATCTATAGTATCTTTTCCATATATTTTCATGGTTAAATTGTCTGGAAAAACAATCTCTTTTCCCATCCAATGTTTGACAACCTGTTTGATTTCTTTTTAGGGGAAGTACATCCCATGCTTATTGATAAACAAGCTAACAGAAATTTGTTATGATATATTTTATGCTATTGGGGAGAAATTGCTTAAGTTTATTTTAGATGGTGGAAAATGAGGACAGGATTATCCGTTTCTTTTAAAGAGATTGAAGTGAATCGGTTTAATCCATATTGTTTGTCGACATTCAATGCTAATAGGGCTGGAATATATGAAATTATTTGATCTTGATATACGCAAAATGCGCTATATAAAAAAGGGTATTCTGGAAAAAAATCATCACCCAGTTTTATCGTTTTCACTTCTTTTGTTGCTGTATCGATTTTTGAAATAAAGTCTTTTATCCCGGTATTTTTGTAAAAAATAGAATATACAATATTCAATGTCCCTTGCGAAATATATAATCCTTTTATTCTTCTCAGAGTCTCTTTCCCTTGTAGGAAATGATATGTTTTTTCTCTGTCAGTATATATGAACGGGGGAATTTGATCACTGGTATTGAATATAAAAGAGTATAAAGGTTTCTTTTCTTGGGAAGTTAATGAAAAGATTGTATGTTCGTATTGTTCACTGACCAATAAATTACTATCGAGACAATGAAAGGGGGAATATTCAAAACTGAACCCTTGATTTTTTTTAAACTTGTCTAATCGATTGATAATTTCTTTTGTTATAGGATTGTACACGACATAATTGTATAATTGATTATTTGAATAATCAGAAAATAAATAGATGGTACTATCGTTCTGAATATGAAAACAATCATACCAATCATTCACTTGTATAGTATTTTGAAAAACACCGTTGGTATCATATTTGAAAATTTTCTGATTTGTTCGTGAAAGGCAATACACATGAGAATCATAGACCTCAAAATCGGAAATGGAAAGGTACTCTCCCGGAGCTCTTCCTTGGTTGGCTATTTTATTTTGGTATTTCCCGTTATGGGTAAAAATAAAAATGGTGGCTTGTTTTTTATCGAGAATATATATATGTTCGTTTTGAAGAACTATCTTATCAATTCCTCCTATCAAATTGTTTGGAGTGGTTTCCAAAGCAATAGTGTGATAAGCATTAAAAAAAATTGTGATTTTATCCTGCTGATTAATGTCTATTACAAATTTTTTATTCGCTTCTATTATTGCTTCTTTTGGTGTACAAGAACCTGAAAGAATTAATATGATGAAATTGAAGAGATATAGTACTTTCATGCGTTTACTTTTAATTCGTAAATATTGAATCTTACATAGTCATCTGCTCCTGCACTGATTATAGTGCCTCCCAATAATTTGATTTTACCTTTGGTGCCAACATAAATTTCACATTTTGATGGATGACGATTGTAGCTGCAATCCAATCCCCCTTCTTGTTCTGCCAATGCTTCAATATGGCCTGTTGTAAGTTGAACATTATCGTTTTCTCAACATTGCTTATCGTTACAAAAATATACAACTTTTTAGGAAAATCAAAAGAAAGGTATTAGGAAGATAGTTTTACCAAAAAAAAGTGTAAATCCTGATTTTTTTTTGTTTTTATAATGTATCTTTCTAAAAATCAGGGTACCTGGCAACTGTCGTTTTCGGAATTTTGGAAGTTTCCATAATACAGAGTCCGCTTTTTCATCGGAGTAGCCACTCGTTTGATCATATAAGCTGTCTTTTTAAATGCAAGGTATAACCTGGGCCATAAAATCTGTAATTTTTAATGGTGGTATTTTTCAGAGGATAGAAATCAAAATTGTGTGATAAAAGGTATGAAATATCTGTATTGTATTGTAATTTTTTGTTTTTTAGGGTGTACCTGTAAGAAGGGAGAAATACCGGAAGGAAGTATTTGCCCGGAATACGGGTCATCGATTGGCCGTCACTTTACTTGGGACGAGGCGGATTCTGTAAAACAAAAAGCTGCTTACTTTTTGTTGAGCCAGATTAATAGTTACACTTGTAATAGTGCCGGGCAAACAGTTAGTGAAACAATACCGCCGGCCTTTCTGATTCGCCATATTGAATCCAAAGTCGGTCAATACAGGACTTGTTCCTGGCTGAAGGGAATGACTTTCGAAACTTTTTCCGAGTATTTACTTCCCTATCGGGTGGGAGATGAAGATCCCTTCCGATTTCCCGGACCTGATACGCTTTATCGCACTAAGTTCGATTATCTTGTCCGTCATTATGATGATTGTCGGAACTCTCCTTATCAGTTGGGGCATTTCCTGTTGAAGGCATTCTCGGCAGGAGAAGCAAAATTCCCAGGGGAATTAGTACCTGAAGTATATAAATTAAGGTTTTTAGGTATTCCGGCTACGATCGATTTTCTACCTGTTACCGAGCGGGAGAATTTAAAATCAGCCTGGATTTATATCCCGGACGATCGTT
>NZ_LARL01000122.1:0-3805 GCF_000980295.1 Odoribacter sp. N54.MGS-14
ACTGCCCCTGAAGTACTTCAGGAAAAAATACGGAAATATCATTTAGCAGACGATTTCACTATTGATAGTCTGGAAAATATTTTACCAACCAAATCTTTGCATAATAACAGTCAGAAAAACCGGCATCCGTTCAGTGAACCTGCCGAACGATTTTTTTGGGAATATGCACAACGTGAAAAATGGAAAATCGAACGAGAATATAAAATCTTGAAAAAACAATTTGAACTTTCAAAATTGAAAGTATTTGCTGAAGCTCAACTTGTGGAATTCAATTTATTACCTCCGGAGGTATACAAGGCAAGCAGGAAAGTTACAAACTCGCTTTCAATACATAATCATTTCTGGCGGTCAACAGAAAATATAGCACTTAATGGTTTCCTGCCCTCGAAATTGAAGGAAGAGGGAAGTTGTGTTATTTCTTTTTGTAACCGGACAATCATGATCACTCTGGATCATAAGACCATTCTTCAACTCATAAACAAACTGGAAACATATTCTCTGAATGATATTATACTTCGGGGACATTCCTATCAGAACACGAAGACATTCGTAGTACTAGGTAACAATGCAGTCCATTTAGAAAATGCAGTTTATGAAGAATTGCTCGATATTCTTCAGGATTATTTAAAAGTGTATTCGGAAGAATACAGCAAATTCCAAAAGTATATCGGGGCAGAAAATTTTTCTTTTTACAAAGATACCAATGATTATATGTTATTGGAAACAAGCCGGGAGAATTGGCGTAAGTTAATCCAATACGCCAGGAAATTCGATACAGAGCAAGGAACAACATCAGAATATTGTTTCAATTCCAATGATCATCATCTTTTAGCCATTTCAGCACAAAACAATATAAAGTTCCGTCTTTTACCAGCTAATTCTATCAAAAACGAAGATTCATTTTTATTCCCCGATGATCAATTATGCATTTTATGGGAAATACCCGATACCGGAAGCAGAAAAGCCATCGAAACAGGAGATGTATGGACTGCACAGCAGACTTATGAATGGCTGCAAAAGTTACTTCAGCAATTTACAGACGAAAGCCCGGATGCCGATCAAGCCGTTCCCGGCAAACAGAGATTTTTCAGGAAAATGCTGGATTTCTTTTTTAAATAGATATTCCCAAAGTCCTATTAAAAAAACGCTTGACAAGGGGGGTACATGACCAACTACAATTTCAATTCTATCAAGTTCAATTTAGAATATGGTCTTGGAGGAAAACCTGTTAGCCGCGGCTTATTTCAATTCTACCAGTTCTCATTAATCCCCTGCCAGGCAACCAAAATCACCTGGCAGGAACTGTTTCTATGCGCCTTATTGATTCTCATAATCAAACGCCATCATCATATCCGTCAGCTTCTTTTCCGCTTCTTCCAAAGCAGTTGCCCTTTCATTCACCGTAACCACATAACTCGCACAGGGCAACGTCACAAACACTTCGGCCCCTGCTGTCTCGTCAATGATTAATTTCGCTTTGGGCTTGTCGCCTTCTTCAATCAGCTTGGTCCGGATGGCCCCGGCAATATGGTTTGCATTATCACTTACAGCAAGCGCCAATGTCTCCATCAGACTAAAAGTACGGGCCTGATTGGAAGTAATCCGCCAATTGATCAAAGCATTTGCCAATACAGGAATGATCTTTTCTCTTTCAGCCTTCGGCATGACCAGACATTCTCCGAAAACATTTTTCGATTTCACCCACCCTTCAGCTTCCAGGGCAGTAATCATCTCCGGGGACAATTCCGGTTCATGCTGATTGGTGGTAACGCAAAATAAAGCCCTCAAATCAATAGCCATGTCAGCAACAAACAAACCTGTTGCCCGGGTATTGTCAGGAATCCAAATCCGTTTGGTTAAAGTACGGTTGTTATTCTGCAAATATGCCTCTATTTCTTCCTTTGTCATTAAACGGTCACTACCCTCTATCCGTACATTAACCGGATGCCACTCAGGCCGGTCACTACGGTCAAAGGTGATATTCTCTTTATCCCGTTCGAGGCCTCCCAATAAAGGATGAATGGGACGCATCGCAGATACCGACAAAGGACTCCGGCGTTTTAAAGCAACCATATCCTTTCCAGCCCGCATCCAGCCTCCAATCAACTGGTCGATATACCTGGGATCACAGGGAGCCCAGGTTTCTTTATTTTCCAGACCATCTTTTTTCGTTATATTATAATTAAAAGTAATTGGAGCCATCGGTACGTTCAGATCATCGGTCAAAGTTGTCAGGATACAACGTTTTATTTGCTGCCCGCTTGAATAAGGCACCATCCGGTTAAATAAAGGATCAAAATAGGCTTTCTGTCCTTCCTGCACACAGAATACAGTATGTTCTGCATGTTTCAGTGTTCTGATGTAAATGTATGGTTTCATTGGATTACAATTTTATTGATTACAAACTATCGCATAATTAAACCGGACTAAAGTCAAAAAATAAGGAATATTATCCACTGGCATTGAATGAATAAGTTTTCCGATATCCTCTGCAAATTTTATATCAGGAATTTGAGGAATAATTTGCTGCAATTCATTCAGAAAAATCATTCGGGAATTAGTTTCCAATATCTTATTCACTTGATTCCTCCTTGTCATGTTACTTTTTTTATCCCCAAGTACATAGGTATGTAACATTTGAGCAATTTCCCGGGATTTTTCCCACAAATCTTCATTATTCACTTTTGCAAAGTTACTACAAAAAAGTGAAATGCGGAAAGATATAGTGATAGAATTGAGTTACAAGGGTTTTGGTTGAAGTGGCGATAATCCGTGAAGCCATTACAATCCCTGCCGAAGCCAAATCCTGACGCCGCTACGTTACTTGTTCGTAACCATGCCCGAAAATGCGACAAACGGGTACGAATAGCGAAACAAGGCTCTAAGGAATAGTGAGTTATCCATAACTCATGCGAAAAATCAGGTTACGGAAAAAGATTGCGCCGTTCCTCCCCGTTTTGCGTACCAACACCGGACTCTTCACCAACTAATTTTGAAACCCAAAAATTAAGGACAATGAAGAGTACATTTTCAGTAATCTACTACCTCAAGCGTCAGGTAGTGAAAAAGGACGGGACAGTTCCCGTCATGGGACGCATCACGGTGGACGGCAGCCAGACACAGTTCAGCTGCAAACTGACTGTCGATCCGAAACTGTGGGACACCAAAGGTGGACGTGTCACGGGCAGAAGCACGGCGGCACTCGAAACGAACCGTATGCTTGACAAGATGCGGGTACGCATCAACAGGCATTATCAGGAAATCATGGAGCGTGACAACTTCGTCACGGCGGAGAAGGTGAAGAACGCCTTTCTCGGACTGGAACACCGCTACCACACGCTGATGCAGGTGTTCCGCCAGCACAACGAGGACTACGAGAAGCAGGTGGAGGCAGGCATGAAAGCCAAAGGCACGCTGCTGAAGTACCGCACCGTTTACAAGCACATGCAAGAGTTCCTCGACATCCGCTACCATGTGAAGGACATCGCCCTAAAAGAGCTTACCCCGGCTTTCATCTCCGACTTCGAGATGTTCCTGCGCACGGACAAGCACTGCTGCACCAATACCGTGTGGCTGTACGTCTGCCCGTTACGGACGATGGTATTCATCGCCATCAACAACGAGTGGCTGACGCGCGACCCGTTCCGCGAGTATGAAATCAAGAAGGAGGAAACAACACGCAGTTTCCTGACCAAAGATGAGATCCGCCTGCTGATGGAGGGGAAACTGAAAAACGCCAAACAGGAATTGTACCGCGACCTCTACCTGTTCTGCGCCTTCACGGGCTTGTCATTCGCCGATATGC
>NZ_LARL01000014.1:0-60601 GCF_000980295.1 Odoribacter sp. N54.MGS-14
TTTTGCAACGGTAAGATAATTCTTTTTACCGAAATAAACAATAGCAAAAGGGGCTATCCGACTTTTTGGACAGCCCCATCTCATTTGAAAGTAATTGTTTTCAGATCATTCAGGATCTATCCCTACAATTATTTAATTTTCTCGTAGATATAAAGTTCATGAATTTCACCGGTATACCCTTCTTCAGCGAACGGACCCTGTGACATACCGAGAACGATCAGTGTACCACGGTTGTTCAATACAACGAGGTCGTCGTTTACCGGGTCAATAGAGAGTCCTTCGATTTCACCTGCACGGCGGAAATCACTCATTTCGCGGAATAATTCAACTCTTCCGGCTTTTGCACCACCTGCAATTTTACCTTTACGCATAACAGGTTTTCCCTTTTTATCGAGTTTTACGCTGAACGGAGTTTCTTTCACCACTTCAGTTCCGTCTTGTAAACCGGTAAAGTGTACTTCAGAGATGTCAGCCACATAGATATTATCAGGAATATTGTACAAAGCTTCGCCATCATCAGAGGTGAACAGCATTTTTCCATCAGCGATGAAAATACCTTGACACCAGTACGGAGTAGGACGGCATTGCATTTTGGTATAGTACTGTCCGGTTTCCAGGCTATAGCAATATACGTAACGGCTATCTACCCAGTCAGACATCCAAACCATATTTTTCTCCCGATCAACAGCAAGACCTGAAACCTCTACTTGTCCTGATTCAGGAGACCAAGGCAGATCGCGTTTCCATTTCAAAGTCTCTGCATCGTAAATCGATACGGCGATATTATAACCACGTCCGTATTCGAATTTTTCAATACCGCAGTAAATTTCTCCATTGTAGATATCGATATCACCGAAGTGGTTGGCAATTTCGGGATTTTGGAACGGCTGATCGTTCTTCATCACCAGATTTCCCTGTTTGTCGTATTTGTACAGTACTTTGGTGTCGGAAACATAGTAGTAATTGCTATCGATAGCAATTCCCTGACGTCCGGCAACCGGAATCACTTTTTTCAACCGGTATTCTGAACCGAGATGTTGTGCATTTACTGACATGCCTACAAAAAGCAGTGCCATTGCAAAAAATAATTTATTCATAATAAAGGAATTTAGGATATTAATAAAGGTAAATCAAATCTTAGAATTTAGCCAAAAGCATGATTTGCAAACTATTTCCGTTTCCTGTCCGCGTACCTGCATCTTTCACTTTATCGGTATAGATAGAGTGGATATAGTTAACCTGGAATTTCAGGTTCTTGATCAATTCGTAAGTACAACCCACCAGGTAAGCATCTCTGTTGTTGGCAGAGGTCTTGTTGGTTTTATCGCGGTACATATCGTAACGTACTACCGGCAGGAATTTTCCGAAGCGATAAGCGGCCAAAGCATAAAAACCGTCTTCTTCTACATTAGCTTCGCTACTTTTGATATGGCCGTATTCAGCACGCAGATCGAGACCGTTCGGGTCGAAATACCAGGCACCGGCAATCACCCGATTCATCGGAAGATATTTTTTAACATCGTCTCCGACTTTACCCTGGTATTCACCGTAGTTGTACGATCCCATAATACTCAACTGTTTTACAGGACGGAAAGTCAGACGACCGACGAAATCTTTACATCTGTTGTCATCGTTCAAAGTAGGCAAATAACCGTTGGTCAAAGATAAATTATAGCTCAAATAGCTGAATCCTTTTTCCTGATTCTGCAACAGATCACCGTAAGCCATCACACCGAGATCACGTCCATAGTCGATCAGATCGGCAGAAGAAATCGCATTCCGGCATACCATACGATAACAGATATTAGAGAAATCTACAGTCTCCAAAGTAGCCGGAGAAATATCGTAGTTCTCGAAACCCAGCGGCAGATAATATTGTCCTGCCCGGAAGTTGATGGCTTTGTTAATGTGAGCACTGACAAAAGCGTCCATCACAGTAATGACTTTCTTTTTGTAAGCCCCGCCATCGGTAGAACCGGAAAAACATTCGAACTGAGCCCGGAAATCAAACGTATTGGAGATCTTTTTGTCAAGAAGTACCCGCATACGCTTCAACTGGAAAGAAGATCTGTTATCCCCGTTCTTATCTCCATAATTATAACCGGTCTGAATATAACCGGATACTTTCGGTAACTTAGAAAGAATTTTGTTCAATAATTCTTCTTCATTGGCTGACACCGGTTCGCTTTTAGCAGCAGCTTCCCCGTCTTCAGTTTTTGCCCATGCTGATGTACCTACAAATAAAGCACAGCACAACATTACCACGTTTAATAGAAAATTTTTTTTCATAGTAACATCAAATAAATTATACGTAAAATCAATTATATAATTCTATTCCTGAATTATTCTTTCGGATTAGATACATTTTCGCGGATTCCCCATTCTTCTGTATGGAAACGCAGACCGGGTTCCCTGACATCATGACATTTCACGATCAAAGCCCCTTCTTTTTCCCAATAGCCTTTTACCGTATAACCGTTCATCGGCCCGTCTTCTTTCCCACGCACTGTTTTATCGTCCGGATTCACCACAATCTTCAATCCACAAGACTGATTGAGCATATCCATATCTCCCCGGCTATTCCCTCCGACAACCAAAGGACGGGTTTTAATAAAGGTCGGGATCACATTTGCTTTACCGTCATCCTGCGGAATCGGTAAGATGATATCATCTGTCAATTTACCGTCGACAACCACCGATTTTACCCCCAGGATATTGACCTCCGGGATACCGAGTTCTTCGGCCAGAAATTTCTGATATAAAAATTCCGGAGAAGCGGTCAAAATCCAAACCTCGAATCCATATTCCTTGAGATTGGCAATCAGTTGTTTCATTTCCGGATAGAACTTGTTCCGGTAAGAAGTCTGGTAACATGCATATCCCATTTCGAGAATTTCTTCGGGCGTCAGTCCTGCCAAAAAATGCACCCGATCCTCGACATAAGGTTTCCCCACATTATTTCCATCTTTTACCATCCGGTTCAGGATCGCCATTTTCTCTTTCGAAAACTTATCCGTTTTTCCTTTAAAATGTTCGTCGGCATATTGATATAAAGCTTCATCCGCCAAATAATGAGGTACCTGTCCCATAACCGTACCGTCACCATCGAAAACCGCCACTTTCCGAATCTTCATCGTAATGGTCGAATTCAGGAAATCTTCCAGCCGATCATTGACTTCTTTTGACCATCCTTTGATCTGCCGATAGGTTTGTGCAGAGACACAGGGGGTGATCAGTAGCATCATCACCAGGATGATACTACTCGTTAAATTCTTCTTAATCATGGATTTAATTAGTTTTTGTTTTTAACCAGATATTGTTCTTCTTTATAAGTAAATGCAATAAACAGGAAGGCTAAAGCACAAGCACCCAACAAAACGATAAAGTTCCAATTCCATCCCAAATGCTGCACGATATAACCTAAACCGATATTAGCGAACAGGGCCGTTCCAAAGAAATAGCCGAAGAACCCGGTAAATCCGGCAGCCGTACCGGCAGCCTTTTTAGGAGCCAGATCCAAAGCGTGTACCCCGATCAACATCACCGGTCCGTAAATCAAGAAACCGATAGCAATCAGACAAATACTATCCATCAGCGGAGTAGCACTGAACTGCCAGTAAACAAAGATCGAAACAGCGATCAAAACCATATAGATCATGGTCGTTAAAGCACGGCGTCCCTTGAACAATTTGTCACTCAACCATCCACATACGATCGTACCGGGAATAGCAGCAAATTCATAAGCAAAATAAGCCCAACCGATTTCTGTAATATCATATCCCTTCACCTCTTTCAGATAGGTGGGGGCCCAATCCAATACACCGTAACGGATCAGATAAATAAAAGCATTGGCCAGCGCGATAAACCACAAAGTCTTATTATTCAAAACATATTTGAAAAAGATCTCTTTAGCCGTCAGTTCAACCTCCGATTTAGCACTGTAATTTTTAGGGTAATCATTCCGATACTCTTCGATAGGAGGTAAACCACAAGATTGCGGAGTATCCCGGATCAACGAATAAGCGATAACCACAATAATCAAAGCCACCACCGCCGGAAACCAGAATGTACCGGCTTGCCAGGAACCGAACCATACCAAACCACCGGCAGCCATCGGACCGATCAAAGCACCACCTACATTGTGAGCACAATTCCAGATAGACATTTTCGTTCCTCTTTCGTTTTGTGAAAACCAATGCGTCATAACGCGGCCACACGGAGGCCATCCCATCCCCTGAAACCAACCGATCAGAAATTGCAAAATAAACATAGAGACGATGGAAGAAACTCCCACTTTCGTACCTAATAAAAGAGTAGCTAAAGCCGACAATGTCAACCCCAAGGGCAAGAATTTACGGGCACTACTACGGTCTGAAACCCCACCCATAATAAACTTAGACAATCCATAGGCAATAGCATTAGCTGAAATAGCAACCCCGAGAAGCCCTTTATCGAATCCCATATCCACCAGATAAGGCATAGCAAGAGAAAAATTCTTCCGAACTAAATAGTAGCCTGCATATCCAATAAAGATACCGATGAATACTTGCCAACGCAGACGCTTATACGTCGGATCAATCTTTTCTTTTGACAACAAGGGCCGATGAGGCTCTGGTTTTAAAAAACTCCACATAGCTATTAGTTTAAGATTCAAATTGTTTCTAAGAAAAACCTATCACTTTCGTTATTACAACGTTTTCGGCGCACATTATTTTGAAATGAAATAAAACATCTTCATTTCGAAACAAAAGTAGATAAAAACTCCATATATCCAAAAAAAATTATGAAAATTTTTGGTGAATTTATTTAAAAATATCCGGTGCGAATATTTCGCTTCGAAAAACACCCTTTCGAACTCAAAGTTCATCACGCACAAGATGTTTTATAACAAACAAATCCCCGATTTTTGAACACACTCCATGGTTTTTAAACCTAACCGACCGGGAAACAAGCCTCCGGCCGGTCAACTCCCAGAAAACTATTTCTTTCAATCCTGTAACATTTCCGCCAAGACCGAGATTGGATGTTTACAACATTTAGAAGTAGACATTTCGATCTGCCATTTACAAGTTTCACAATCAGTTACGACATAATCCACACCGGATTCCTCGATCTGTTTAAACAAGGAATTACCGATATCCTGCGAAGTCTTGTAATTTTCCTTTTTGAAACCGTAAGTCCCGGCAATTCCGCAACATTGCGAATCGAGCAATACCAGTTCCACATTCGGAATCGACTTCAATAATTCGATCGAATAATAAGCCCACCCCAGCTTTTCCATATGACAAGGAGTATGATAAGCCACCCGTAGTTTCTTATCTTTTCTGAACTCCAATTGTCCGGTTTCCTGACTCAGCAAGCGGTAAATATAGCGGGTAGCCAGCTCTACCTGCTCTCTCACATCTTCATTCTTCACGCCCAACAAATGCGGATATTCATCCCGAATCGTAAAAGTACAGGTAGAAGAGGTGGCAATAACAGGAATATTTTTATCCACGACCGATTTCCGAATCGAACCGATATTGATATCAGCCTGTTTCCGAGCTTGTTTGATAAAACCATTCGAAATCAGCGCCACCCCGCAACATTTTTCTTTTTCCAACAACCTCACCCCGATCCCGAGGGCATTCATAACCTTAACGAGATCTTTCCCCAACTGCGGGTAATTGTAATTCACATAACATCCATGGAAATAACTCACCTGTTTCGGAAAAGCAAGTTGTTCTTTCACTTGTTTCTTATACCAGCTTTCGAAAGTTCCGAAAGCATATTTCGGGAAAGTACGGCGATGATCGATTTTCAACACTCCATCCAAAATCGCTTTTACCGGTTTCAATCCCAGCGTTGCATTCACAACCGGCGCCACAGGAGTGGAGAGAGTCCCGACCAAATCGGTATTCGCCAGAATAAAATCCCGTACTCCCGGTTTCTTTTTACTGAATTTAATCCTTGCCGCCTGGATGATATCTCCGATCTTCACATTAGAAGGACAGGCCACTTCACACCGCTTGCAATTGATACAATATTTCAAGGTCTCGTCATAAAAACCGAACTTCTTCAGACGCAGGCGTTCTCCGTCAGGACCTGCCTGTTTAGGACCGGGATAATCCGGATTGACAGCCGCTACCGGACAATAAACCGTACAAACCGTACATTTGATGCACTGTTCGAAATTATTGTCACTAATATTATGTTGTTGAAGATTCATAACCTCTTTTATTTACTTAAAATTTGTTCAGCTACATACAAAGCACTCAAAACAGAAACCCCACCACCACATCCTTCTTTAATCGGATTAAATCCCTCCAGAACAGCTCCCGCCACATACAAATTTTCCAATACCTGCCCGTGCACCATCCCCCGGAAATCAGTTCCCGTCTTCACACCGAAACCTTCATACGGTTGCCGGTCGAATGCATTCCGGCCATACCACTGATTCCGATCTTCCGGATAAGTGACATCCAAATCAAAAACAGGTTCATACACCCGTTCGGAAGTAGCGATCAATCCCTGACTGAAATAACTGCCACTAGCCAGGATGATATGCTTTCCGACAAAAGGAATCTCTCCGTGATTATAAGAAAAGAGCCGGCTAATCCGATTCCCTTCCTGTTCTGCCCGCAAAACGGTATCCCCTAGCATATATACACCTCCGGCTTGCTGGAAACATTTGCGTAATTGCTGCTGTGTACGGATCCCCGGGACAGAAGGAGGCAGAGTAGGCAAGAGACAAATTTCTTTTCCAACCCTCTTTTGTAAATAATCCAAGGCTGTATCCTGATTCAAACCGAATACCGCCGGCAACACGATCGCCTCAACCTCACCAGCTTCCCTTTTCAACAAAGTGGCCAGTTCGTCCAGATTTTCCTGTTTCTCAAACATCCGGGCAATATTGACAGACCTCATCTCAGTAGGATTTTTACGCAAATATTCCAAAGCAGGGAAATTAAACGAATGAATCCTACTTTCAGTACCCATTTTCCGGAACTCATCCGCGATAAACTGAGTATAGAAATCCAAAAATCCCAGGACATTGAATATTGCTATTTTCTTCCAGGGTAAACGATCGGCAGCATCACAATCCGGATGATCTTTCAAAGTAAGCCAGGTAGGCTTCAGCGTCCCCATCGGAGTCACCCGATAATGATTCTTCAAGGCGCTTCCACTCATATGGATTCCGACTTCCTCAAAAAATCGCTCAGCCTCACCGGTCAGTCTTGAAAATACCTCCATCCCCATTTTTACATAAGGATGGGCAGGCGCCTGTTCCTGCAACTGTCCGATAGCTTTCAAAGGATGAGCCACCTCTGTCCCGTCGGGCAACACATTCAGCAAATCCAAAGAACCGGAAGAAAAATGCAGGGCACTTTGTCCTGAAGATATAATGACACAACGTTGTCCGTGTTTCGACAAACAAATACCGGCAACCAATCCTGCCAGTCCACCCCCGATTATAATCGTATCGAATTTCATATTACTCTTCTTGTTTTTGAGACATTTTCAAACCGCACACACTTTCATAAATCCAGGCTGTATACTCACTTTCCCGCAAAGTATCCCCCCAGGCGATAGGCGCCATCCCCTTCCATCTCTCATTCAAGAAAGAAGCCAGATCTTCTTTCGCCCGTTTAGTACAATATTTATGCATACTGCTCATCAATCCGGCAGCCCGGCATGCACAAAGTTCTCCCTGACAGGTACCCATTCCGACACGCGTCCTTCTTCTCAAATCCACCAGATTGTGCACTTCTAATTCATTCAAAGCATACTTTACCTCTCCGACAGAAACTTCCTCACACTCACATACTAAACTATTTTCCAGCACATCATTCCCGGAAAATCTTTCCGCCAGATCTCCATGCCGGTAAATAGAAGAATTTCGCTGAGCCAAGGGTACCGAGATAATCTTTTTCTCCACTTCTTCACGATCCTCCCTCGAACCGGGCAATTTTTCACTGGCGGTCGTACACGGGACGTTCACATTCAACTTTTTACAAATTAAATCGGTAGCCCACTCAGCCATCAGCCGGTAGGTCATCAGCTTCCCGCCGGTAATCGTAATAAATCCCTCAAGTCCATCCCGGACAGCATGATCCAGCAGCACAATTCCCCGACTCACATTCCGGCCACTCGGATCGTCGTCTGCCGCAACCAAAGGCCGTACACCCGCATAAGCCCGCAAAATACGGGTTTGTGCCAGGACCGGAGCCAATTTTTCCCCTTCGCGTAACAATAAATCCACCTCACCGGGAGTCACATACATCCGGTCGACTTCATCAAACGACACCTTGCTCGAAGTGGTTCCGATCAATGAAATCGTGTCACCCGGAACCAGAATATCGGCATCCGCAGGCTTGCGGCACCGGTTCAAAACAATATTATTCACCCGATGCCCGAAAATCAGCAGGGCACCTTTAGCAGGCAGCATATTCACCGTTATTCCCGCCATCTTAGCGATGTTGTGTCCCCAGATTCCTCCGGCATTTACGACAACGTTAGCATAATAATTTTTAGTCTCTTTCGTCCTATGATCCAGGGCTTTCACTCCGACGATACGATCCTGTTCACGGATTAATTCCGTCGCCTCGTGGTAAGTGAGAATTTCAGCCCCATGATTACGGGCATCGATGATATTCGAAGTAGTCAAACGGAAAGGATCGACAGCCCCATCGGGAACCCTTACCGCCCCGATAATAGCCGGATTGGCAGATGGCTCCAGCAACAGCGCTTCTTTCGGATCGATAATATCGGCCCGGATTCCGGCACGTCGACAAGCATCGACAAATTTTGCCTGATATTGAATGTCATCCTCCGGCAAACTCAGGAACAGACCGTCGGTCTCTTCCACACAATGACTGGCAATCCGCCGAAGAATCCTGTTTTCTTTAATACATTCCTCTGCCGATTCCTGATCAGTCACTGCATAGCGGGCACCACTATGCAACAAACCGTGATTTCGTCCCGTCGCTCCCGTCGATATATCGAATCGCTCGATCAAAAGCACACGAATCCCTCTACGGGCACAGTCTCTGGCAATTCCAGCACCGGTTGCGCCACCGCCGATTACAATCACATCAAATGGCTTGGTCATATCATTTTGTTTCATTTGTGCAGAAAATTATATTTTCACCTACAAAGAAACAAACAATTCAAAACATTTCAAAAGAAAAACGAAAGTATTTTCAATCAAAACGAAAACAAATGAAACACCATATCCCAATTACTCCCCGAAACGAAAAGCCATCTACCGAATGGCCTCACGTTGAAATACCCGGAAAAACAGCCTATTGTTTCCTGATTATTTTATTACTTTTGTATAAGTTCTAAAAACAAGACCATGCAGATATTACTCGCTTGTGCCAAAAACATGACGACAAGGCCTGAGCTTTCACCGTCAATCCTGACAAAGCCGAAGTTTCTGGAAGAAGCCGAACGCCATGCACTCCAATTAGCGGCCTTCACGGAAGCGGAATTGGGGAAAGCCCTGAAATGTAATCCACGCCTGGCTATCCTGAATAAACTACGTTATCTGTCTTTTTTCGATTCCGACGACAGCGGGCCTGCCGTGTTGTCATACAACGGCATAGTCTATCGCCACCTCCGCGCCTGGGAATTTACAGAAGCCGATTATGCCTACGCCAACAACCATCTGTGGATTTGCTCCTTTTTATATGGCTTGCTCCGGCCTATGGACCGGATCAAAAACTACCGTTTAGAGGGTAACGTAAAGTTACCGAACAACAACAACCGGAACATGTTCGATTTTTGGGAACCACGTTTGACCGATGTGCTGATCGATTCAGTAAAGCAGGACGATGGCCGCCTGGTGCATCTTGCCACAGAGGAAATGACCCGTCTGTTCGACTGGAAACGGGTCAGACGGGAAGTGAAAGTCCTGGAACCTCAATTTTTCATTCGTGAAGAAGACAAATTGAAAACCATTGTCGTATATGCCAAAATGTGTCGTGGTGCCATGACCCGCTATATCCTTCAAAATCGCCTGACGACTAAAGAAGAACTAACTGCTTTTTCCTACGAAGAATTCAATTACCGGCCCGAAATCGTCCACGCGAAAGCAGAGGCATTGCCGTTTGTATTGGAATAAATCACTTGTATCTTCGACATAAAAAATAAAGCTCCTTAGACGATCGACACCTTAATCCCCAACTCCTCTAATTCCCGGACCACTTTGGGAGATACGCCGGAATCGGTGATAATCTGGTCGACAGCATCCAGTTCGCAGATCTTTCCAAACC
This sequence comes from Odoribacter sp. N54.MGS-14, assembly GCF_000980295.1. Classification (NCBI taxonomy): domain Bacteria; kingdom Pseudomonadati; phylum Bacteroidota; class Bacteroidia; order Bacteroidales; family Odoribacteraceae; genus Odoribacter; species Odoribacter sp. N54.MGS-14. The sequence continues at coordinate 10,257 of NZ_LARL01000014.1, forward strand.
CCCGCCGGCCGAATTTAGAAGAGTCGGTCAGGACAATAATCTTTTGCGCCGCATCGATCATCGCACGATTTACACTGGCTTCCATAAAATTCGTGGTAGTCAGTCCATATTTTAAATCGATTCCATCTACCCCCAGAAAAAGCTTCGTCCCGGAAAAATTCTCCAACATCCGCAAAGCATATTCCCCGGTAACCGACGAAGAGGTATGCCGGACAATACCGCCCAACTGAATCACTTCCACCTGCTGACAATTCAAGAGAGCCATGGCAACGTTCATCGCAGAAGTCAGTACGGTCAGCTGAGCCTCCGGAGGTATACAGCGGGCAAAAGCCAATACCGTAGTACCGGAAGCAATAATGATAGCGTCATTGGGAGTCAGCATTTCGGCAGCCTTCATACCAATCCTTTTCTTTTCTTCCGGAAACTGTTTTTCTTTTTCCTGCACATGCCGGTTGGCTATATAGGGATCGATCTGAATAGCTCCTCCGTGTGAACGATATAGTAATTTCTTTTCTTCCAGTAATCCCAAGTCTTTCCGGATCGTCACCGAAGAAACATTCAATTGCCGGCTAAGACTATTTACTGAAACGATTCCGTTTACTTTTAATAATTCTAAAATCTTTTGATGTCTTTCAGACAATGACATTATCTTTTCCATTCCAGTTTTTAAATTCGTATAAAAGGGCTGAACATTCAGACACTTCACCTTATATTACACCAAATGAGCTAACAAAGGTAAAAATAATTACTCAGAATAGGATTTGGAAGTCAAGGAAAAATTATTTTATAACACCCGGCAGCCAGACAGGCCCCCAGGATAGGACCCAAAACCGGGACCCAACTATATCCCCATCCACTACTCCCTTTACCCCGGATCGGTAAAACAAAATGAGCGAAACGGGGAGGCAAATCCCGGGCCGGATTGATAGCATAACCGGTAGCTCCTCCTAAAGACATACCGATAGCGACAATCAGGAAAGTCACCGGAAACAATCCCACAGATCCCAATCCGACCTCAGGCGTATTCCCATCGATAGCCAGACACAAAATGACAAAAACCAACACAAAAGTACCGATGACCTCACAGATCAGATTACGGGGGATATTCCTGATTGCAGGCATCGTACAGAAAGTACCTAATTTCACATCGGGATCTTCTGTTGCATCGTAATGATCTTTATAGAAAACATAGACCAGAACAGCTCCCAAAAATCCACCGGCCAATTGCGCTATAATATAGGCAGGTACATAAGCCCAGGGAAAAGTATGAGCCAACGCCAAACCGATAGACAAAGCCGGATTCAGGTGAGCTCCCGAGTAGGGAGCGGCCACAAATGCCCCGCACATGACGGCAAATCCCCAGGCAAAAGTAATCACCACCCAGCCTCCGCCGAAACCTTTGGAATGCTTCAGTAATGAACTGGCCACCACTCCGTCTCCCAGCAGGATCAGCAAAGCAGTACCGATAAATTCGAACAGACATTTTGTGAATAAAGAAATCGTCATAGCAAGCCAATATACAATTATCGTTCAAGCACCCGATCGACAGCATCTCTCCATCCCTCTTTCAGTTCTTCCATTTTCTGTTGTTCTCCGGAAGGAATAAATTCCTTTTCTTTATGCCAATGTTGACGGATTTCATGAATATCGCTCCAATAACCTACCGCCAAACCGGCCAGATAAGCAGCCCCCAGGGCTGTGGTCTCGATGATCTTGGGTCGTATGACCGTGGTATTCAAAATATCGGCCTGAAACTGCATCAACACATTATTCGCAGCAGCTCCTCCATCCACCCGCAATTCTTTCAATTCGATACCGGCATCCCGGATCATGGCATTGACCACATCCATGGTTTGAAAAGCGATTCCCTCCAAGGCAGCCCTGGCAATATGGGCGGCTGTCGTTCCACGGCTAATACCCGAAATAGCTCCCCGGACATCCTGATTCCAATAGGGAGCGGCCAAGCCTGTCAATGCCGGTACAAAATAAACCCCACCGGCATCCGGTACACTATGTGCCAAAGTCTCCACCTCGCCCGAAGAGCGGATAATCCCTAAACCATCCCTCAACCACTGAACGATCGCCCCGCCGACAAAAATGCTTCCTTCGAGGGCATAAGTCACTTCTTCTCCGATTTTCCAGGCAATGGTCGCCAGCAGATTATTCTTCGAGACAACCGGTTTATCACCACTATTCATCAAGAGGAAACACCCCGTTCCATAAGTATTCTTTACCATTCCGGGTTCGGTACACATCTGACCGAACAAGGCTGCCTGCTGATCCCCGGCAATGCCTGCAATCGGTATTTTATGGGCAAAGAGGGTCGTTTTCGTGTGTCCATATATTTCGCTGGAAGTCTTGACTTCAGGTAACATCGCGGCAGGAATACCGAACAGTTCCAATAATTCCGGATCCCAGGCCAGCCGATGGATATTATAAAGCATCGTACGGGAAGCATTGGTGACGTCCGTAATATGCACTTCCCCACGGGTCAATTTCCAGACCAGCCAGGAATCCACCGTTCCAAAAATAAGCTTTCCGGCTTCGGCTTTTTCCCTTGCCCCCTCGACATGATCCAGAATCCATTTGACTTTAGTGGCACTGAAATAAGCGTCTATGATCAATCCGGTCTTCTCCCGGATAAATTCGGTTTTCCCCTCAGCCTTCAAAGCATCACAGTATGAAGCCGTACGGCGGTCTTGCCAGACGATAGCATTATAAACCGGTTGTCCGGTCTCCCGATCCCATACAATCGTCGTCTCCCGCTGATTTGTAATCCCGATGGCAGCGATGTCCAATCCGTTAATACCGGCCGAAGCAATAGCCCCGGCAATCACAGAAGCCTGGGAGGTCCAGATTTCCTGCGGATGATGTTCCACCCATCCCGGCTGAGGAAATATCTGCCGGAATTCTTGCTGAGCCACAGCTTTGATTTCACCATCGTGGTCGAAAACAATTGCCCGGGAACTACTGGTTCCCTGATCGAGCGATAAAATATACTGTTCTGACATTCCTGAATAATTAAAATATACTTTTTTCAGTTACAAGGGTTACAGCGGTTAACTTAACTCCTGAACCCCTTGCCGCCTTTAAAACCGCTGTAACTTTTAAATATACGTTTTACTCTAAAATATAGCGTCCGGCCAAATCGGTAAACTCTTTTACCTGCCCATCGATCCAGGCCTGATCGTATCCCAATTCTTTGGCAACGATCCGGGCCACTTTAGGGGCAACTTCGGCAGCCACCCGGGCATCCAGGAACAATAACCTGACACGCCTGGCCAGTATATCCTCAACATTCAATGCCATCTCTTCCCGAACCGCCCATACCACCTCGGCCACAGTGTAATCATATTTGGGATGCAGTTTTTCGGCCATAGCCGGATCGGACTGCATCAAGGTTTTGATCGCCTGAATATCCGAGCCATAAATATACAAATGATTATTGAGATCCGGATTTAATTGATAACCATGAATCCGGAATTTTTTTGTCACACATGCTTTCTTTTCCAGCAGATTCAATTCGATCGCCTTATCCACCGTATCTTCTGCCATTCTCCGATAGGTGGTCCATTTCCCTCCGGTGATGGTAATCAGCTTATTTTCAGAAACAAAAATCTTATGACTCCGGGAAATTTCTTTCGTACTTTTACCTTCCTTTTTGGGAGCCGCTAATGGACGTAATCCGGCAAATACCGAAAGGACATCGCTCCGTTGAGGTTTACGAGTCAGGTAACGTCCGGCCGTATTCAGGATAAATTCGATTTCCGACTCCAGAGCTTGTGGCTCCAATTCCGGATGTTCCCGTAAAGTATCGGTCGTTCCGACAACCACTTTGTCATGCCAGGGCACGGCAAACAATACCCGGCCATCGTCGGTCTTGGGGATCATGATAGCGTAATCACTTTGCAGAAACGACTTATCCAGGACCAAATGTACCCCTTGGCTCGGTTTCACCATATGCTCGTGAGTCGGCACATCCATTTCCATAATGCTATCCACAAAGATGCCGGTCGCATTAATCACCGCTTTGGCTTTCACTTCATATTCCTGCCCGTTCATCAAATCCTGAACCTTCACCCCTCTTGCCCGGCCATCGGATCCGTGTAATATCGCCGTTACTTTCATACGGTTGATCGGACATCCGCCATTTTCGACACAGGACTGAGCCAGATTGACTGCCAGGCGGGAATCGTCGAATTGACCGTCATGATAGACTACCCCTCCCTTCAAACCATCCACCCGGACCGTCGGTAAATAAGACGTAGTCTTCTTTTTGGATACATATTTAGAACGCCCCAGACTAAGACGGCCGGCGAGGATATCGTATATCGTCAGTCCGACTGTATAAAGAAAGTTATCCCAATAACGATAATTCGGAATCAGAAAAGATTGATTTTTTACCAGATGCGGAGCATTCTGTTGGAGTAATCCCCTTTCGTACAAAGCCTCCAATACCAATGAAACATCTCCCTGAGCCAAATACCGGACTCCTCCATGCACCAACTTGGTACTACGACTGGAAGTTGCTTTTGCAAAATCTTCCCATTCGAATAAAGCGACACTATACCCTCTTGTAACTGCATCTACGGCAACTCCCAAACCGGTTGCACCTCCTCCGATAACGACAACATCCCAGACTTTGGACGGATCAGAGATTTTGGATAATAAATCTTCTCGTTTCATAGTTATTTTATCTGATTTATAACCTTGTACGAAAAATAAATTAAAAAGTATCTCTTTCTGTCAGAAAAATACAGGGTCTTCCTGGTTTTCAAAATAAAACGATCCGTGTACTTTATCAAAATATTCACTATTTTAGAGGCTCCAAAACACCTGGGATAAACACGTTGTAGTTTTACCCGGAAAGAACACAGCATTAAAAGTATGTAAGTATGAATATCGTATTTGTCGAATCGTTAGGAATGTGCGAATGCACGATAAACAAAAGTCTGGCTACTCTGAAAAACCAGGGACATACAGTCACTTTTTATCACGACCGGAATGAGAATGAAGAGGTATTGATCGAAAGGGCCCAAAATGCCGAAGTTGTCGTAGTCAGCAATATTCCGTTGCGGAAACATTTCTTTGAAAATTGTCCGAAGCTCCGGATGCTCTCTGTAGCCTTTACCGGAGTGGACCATATCGATCTGGAAGAATGTAAAAAACGGGGTATCACGGTTTGTAATGCCGCCGGTTACTCTACAGAAGCAGTAGCCGAATTAACGATCGGAATGATGATCGCCGTGTACCGAAAAATGGTAGGCGGAGATGCCATTCTCCGTATCGGCGGAGACCGGCAGGGAGTCCTGGGAAGCGAACTTCACGGAAAAACAGTAGGTATCGTCGGGCTCGGAGCCATTGGCCAACGGGTAGCTCTGTTAGCCAACGCTTTCGGATGCAAGGTTTTAGGCTATAACCGCAGCCCCAAGGCCCTTCCTCATATCACCCAGGTGGACAAAGATACCCTTCTGCGTCAATCGGATATCATTACGGTACATCTTCCCTTGAACCCGGAAACCAAAGCATTTATCGGGACAAACGAATTTGCACTCATGCAACCACATGCTGTCCTGATCAACACTGCCCGGGGCCCCATCGTCAGCCAGGAAGCGCTTTACAATGCCCTGAAAAAAGGACAAATAGCCGGAGCAGCCGTCGATGTCTACGATCAGGAACCTCCGCTTCCTCTGAACCTGGAATTATTTAATGCACCTAATCTACTGATGTTGCCGCATATGGGCTACGCCACCCGGGAAGCTTTTGAAACCCGGCTGAATATCGTAATCAGGAATATCGAAATGTGGCTGAACAATACCCCACAAAATCAGGTTCTTTAAATCGATAAGTGTATGTTAAAATTATTTATCGTCTTTTTTTGTCTTTTGCCATTTACCGGATGGAGCAAAGATTATCGGGTCAGATTAAAGTGAACGGTTCTATAACGGAACACTATCGGCCTTAGATATCTTAGCTATACGCTCACAAAATACATTTGGAATGGGTAAATATCACAGAAGGCAGTTTTGACAGTGGAATTGCAACCGACTATAATCTTTTTCACTACTCCTTCGATGTTTTTGATTGACGAAAATCACAAAATGACAACAACCGGGGGGAAACCGGAAAAATATAAGGGAACTGAAGGAAAAAGAGGGTGTCCAAAAAGGCAAAATACCCCCTTGTAGAATCGGATATTTGATTTCAGTCTCCAATAGGGATACGAATAAATCGAGGGTGCCAAATACTTTTTGGACACCCTCCTAAGGAACAAACTTATAGGCGATGTCATCAAATAAAACATAGCCGGCATTGTCCTTGGTGAATGTTATTACGTGAGGACGGGATCTTGGCATGGGAGGAGTTTCTTCCCACTCATCTTTCAGGTAATTGTACCGGCAGCAATACCAATAGGGCGGAGCAACACTTAGTCCTAATTCGCCTCCTGCAATGTAAGCGTACTCCTGTCCGTCGACAGTTAAAACGAACGAAGATGCATACGAACGTGTAATTCCCGGATACTTATCAGGTAAAAGAGAATTTAACGGTATAAAACGAAACTCTTCCGGATTGAATTTATAAACGTCCCGGCTATCTTCGTGGCTGTTGTGTCCGAAACAAAGATAAACGGTTCCGTCGAGTTGAAATGTAGTGGCTCCTGCTTTCGGCAATACCATATTGGCTTTCCCTCCCCAACCGTATTGAGGATCGAATTGATAAAATTCACCGGAATATAGTCCATTGGCTTTTAAACCGGTTCCGACATATCCCATGCCGTTTAAAGAGAAAGCCACAGCATCCACCACAGCATCTCCCGGAAATTCAAATGTCAGGGAATCCCAACTATTGCTTATGGCATCATACACCCAAAAATCTTTATAGTATGTCTTTTCATCAGTGATAGACTTGCCCAGACCGATATATGCCTTGTCTTTTATTGTAAATGCAACTGCCCCGGTCCGGGGAGTACCCGGAAAATCTTTCATTGCCTCCCAACCGACAAAATTTATTGTTTCCATATACCGCCATAACTTGGTGGGCGAACTATAGGAAGATGGAAAGGGAATTCCTAAGCCCATATACAAAGAATCTCCTATGGTAAAACTGATACCTTTGTCACTAGTGTAGCATGGGAAAAGATGAAAGTTTGTCAATTCCCATTCCCCGTCCAAAGAAGGAATTACCTTCTCTTCATCGTCGTCGCACGAGATCAAGAAAAGACAAAAAATCAAAATATAGAAAATTACTTTCATTTAGGTAGTATTTCGGTTAATCTAAGTGCTCCATCAAGGGGAGTATAGTAAAATGTACCTGAAAGGGGTTGTTGTCTTTTTCCTTTGAAATTAGTTTTATTTTTTGCAGAAAGTTTTATGTAATGAAAAAAATTGATTTCATTTTGCAAAAATGAATAATATATTACATATTTGTCAAATAATATTTAGTACATGTGATATGAGAATAAAAATCATTAAAAATGGTCAGACATTAACAACAGCTTTTAATAGCGGAATTCAAACCTAAATAATTAGAGTCCATATAATTTTACCATGAACCATTTTTACCGGACAACAATAAAAGACAGTATACTAATCAGATACAGCAAATGAATCAGCCATTCCTAGAATCAATATCTAACCCTGGGGACGGTTGATTCGTTTGCTTTAATCTTTAAAATAGATTCGTTTCACGCGGAGAGACACGCTGGTCAATATTTCATAGGGGATCGTACCTAATTTATCGGAAAGCTCGGTCACCGAAATATGTTTTCCGAATATTTCCACCTCATCCCCGACCTGTGCGTCCGTATCGGTGATATCCACCATACAGGCATCCATGCAGATATTCCCGACAATGGGAACTCTTTGTCCTCCGATCCATACTTCACCGACTCCGCAGCTCAGGTGGCGGTCGAGCCCATCCGCATAGCCGACAGGAATAACGGCAATACGGGTATCCCGGCCCAATACACCCTTCCGTCCGTATCCTACCGTCTGATCTCCCTTCACCTGACGAACTGCCGCAATATAGGTCTTAAAGCTACTGACAGGCCATAACGGTGCCCCCACGGCACTGATCCCATGTAATCCGATACCCAAACGGACCATATCGAAAGCATACTGTCCGAACCGTTCTATTCCGGCGGAGTTGAGAATATGCCGGATAATCGGATAATCGAAACGGGCCTGGACTTCTTTCGTCATTTCAATAAAACGGTTGATCTGGAACAACGTATACTCATCGTGTCGGGCTTCGTCACTCCCGGCCAAATGTGAAAACATGGAACGGATTATGACTTTCCGTTTCGTTTCGAAAAACTTCAGCAAAGCGGGCAGATCTTCCGGATCCAAGCCGGAACGATTCATCCCGGTATTCAATTTCAAATGTACAGGATATTTTTCTATGCCATGTTTGGTCAGGGCCCGGTCGAAAGCCTCCAGTAATTCGAGAGAATAAATCTCCGGTTCCAGATTAAATTCGATCATATGATCGAAAGCCTCCGGTTCAGGATTCATGACACCGATAGGTATGGTTATTCCGGCAGCTCTTAACTCTACTCCTTCATCTGCAAAAGCCACCATCAGGTAATTTACCCCCTGATATTGTAACAAACTCGCTACTTCCCCGGCTCCGCTCCCATAAGAAAAAGCTTTGACCATAACAGCGATCATCGTCTTCCGGGGCAACAAAGAACGGAAATAATTCAGGTTATGCACCATTGCATCGAAATCAACTTCGAGCACGGTAGCGTGGGACTGTTTCTGTAAAAAACCGGCGATGTATTCGAAACGGAACTTACGGGCACCTTTAATCAGAATCACCTGATCTTTAAACTGCTCCCTGTTCTCTTGGCGCAGGAAACTATCCGTATCCTTGTAGAAACGACAGCGGGGGACCAAAAAATAAGGTTTATACCGGCTTAACTTTTCCCCGATACCTATAAATAAAGAAACCTTCGCCTTTCGCAACAACAACGCTACCTCCCGGTACAACTCTCTCTCACCGGTTCCTGTATCCACGAAATCAGACAAAATCACGACTTTCTCACGCCCGGCATCCTGCATAGCCAGGGTATTCAATGCCAACTGAAACGAAGCGGCATCCGAATTATAGTAGTCATTGATCAATACACAACGATTTATACCATCTTTTATTTCCATCCGCATCGCCAAAGGCTGCAAACGGGCTACCCGTTCGGCGATGAAAGCCGGAGAAATCCCTTCCAGCAATAAAACACATACGGCATTCATACAATTTTCAAAAGAAGCTTCATCCGGGAACGGTATAGACAAAGTAAACGCAACATGCTCATATCCGACGGCTACCAGGCGTTCATGGGCAGTGCTCCCTTTCTCTTCAACCCGGACAGTTGCATTTTTCCCACTTCCCCAGATCATTTTTTTTACATCCGGTCGAAGCCGGCTAGCTATATAGTCCAAAGCCTCCCCTTCTCTTCCGATAATACAACGGCAATCCCGAAACAATATGGCTTTCTCCGCTAATTTCTGTTGTCTGGATTCAAAATTCTCTCCATGCGCATCTCCCAAATGCGTAAAAATCCCGATCTCAGGCCGGATCATTGCCTGCAACTTACCCATCTCTCCCGGCAGAGAGATTCCGGCTTCAATGATGGCCAAACGGGTAGAAACATCCATACCCAACAAAGACAAAGGGACTCCGACCTGTGAATTATAACTACGGGGACTGCGATAAATACCCGGTTCATCCGATAATAACTGATATAACCATTCTTTGACGATCGTTTTTCCATTACTCCCGGTGATACCGACCACTTCAGCCTTCATTTGACCGCGATACCAGGCTGCCAATTGCTGAAGTGCCGGTAAAACCTCATCGACGACAAAAAAATTAGCCCCGGACAAAGGAAGAAAATCCGCTCTCAGCTCGGTTACCACAAAATTCCTTACCCCCTGTTCATACAATTTTTCTACATAATCATGTCCATCATGATTAATTCCTTTTAAAGCAAAAAATAAAGTCGACTCGGGTTTATTCACCGACCGGCTATCCACGCTTACTTCTGTAATCTCAAAGTCCTTTACCTCACAGGCTTTGCAATCCAAGATCCTTAAAATTTCTTTACTACTAAACATACACTTCGTTTCATTCACTCTGAACATATAATATCTCCTCTTTTCCCCCCTCCCACTTATACTTATAGCCTTTTACTTTTTTAAAGTACCGGTGCAAACAAACGCGCCACCGATTCACACACTTTTTCCCGTTTCGTCCTGAATTTCCATCTTTGTATCGCTCCCTCAGTACTGACTTTCAAATCTTTCATAAAATCTACCGCTAATTTTTTCACCACTTCGCGGTCGTAAATGATCAGGCTTACTTCGAAATTCTGCTCAAAACTTCTCAAATCCATATTAGCCGTCCCGACGCTGGCCACACTGCCGTCAACAATAATTACTTTACTATGATTGATCCCTTTCTGGTACCAATAAATCTTTACACCGGCTTCCAACAATTCTTCGACATACGAACGGGTACACCAATGTGTCAGCCAGGAATCGGACTTATGAGGCAACAGCAATCTGACATCCACCCCGCTCATCGCAGCTGTCTTCAAGGAATTCAATGTCGTCTCTCCGGGCATAAAATAAGGTGTCGAAATAAAAACATATCGTTTCGCCATATTGATCAGCGTAAAATAAGACTGCTGAATGGAAGCCCAGTCACTATCCGGTCCCGAAGTAACCGTCTGCACGATAACATTATTATCGGCCTGATGGTAGGGCAAGTATTCATTCTTATCCAACAACAATTCCTGCCGGACAAAATACCAGTCGATCAGGAAAATCACCTGCAACGAAGTCACGACTTCCCCGGTCACTTTCAGGTGGGTATCTCTCCAAATGCCTATTCCGGGTACTCCGTCCATATAACGATCGGCGATATTCAGCCCCCCGACAAATCCCACTTCTCCATCCACGACGGCAATTTTCCGATGGTTCCGGTAATTGGCTTTATTCGCCAAATGGTGGAAACGTACCGGCAAAAAGGGATAAATCTGTATATCGGATTTCCTCAATTCCCGGATAAACTCCTTGGACAAGCTCCATGATCCCACATCATCGTAGATGATCCGGATTTCGACTCCTTCGGCAGCTTTTTGAAGTAAAATCTCCTTCAGTTCAGTAGCCAATCTCCCTTCTCCGATAATATAGTACTCCAAATGGATAAACTTTTTGGCATTTTTCAAAGCCCCGAATAAAGCCGGAAATGTCTCTTCGCCATTATTCAAAATTTCGACCTGATTATAACGGGTCAATAAAGCTTTGCTATTATTCAACAATAAAGTCATCAGCTTCCGCACTTCTACCGTCTCCCGCTTTTTCAAAAACTCCGATTTCCGGATCAGCTGTTTCTGATCTTCGCTCATATACTGGAGCCATTTCATATCGCCCAGGCCTTTCATCGAAAACATCTTATTTTTCCGGTAATTCACACCGAAATAGAGATAGAAAAGGAAACCGACCAACGGAACGGTCACCAGGACGATAATCCATGCCAAGGTTCGCACCGGATTCCGGTTTTCAAGAATCACATTAAAAACCACACTGGCCACAGTAAGGATATACAGGGCGATTAAAACATATATGATAATTTGCAACCAGGACATAAAAAATATAAAAAATGGAAAAGTTTTCAGTTTTCAATTTTCAAATAATTTTATCTTTGTATTATGAATACAATCCATCATTTATCCCAATACGCTTTGCAGGAACTAAAAGATTCATATTCCGAACATGAAATCGAATGTATCTGCAAGATCATTTACATGGATGTTTTGCATTATACAAATATAGACATCCATCTTAGAAAAAACGAAATTTTAGACGAAAGCTTTATAAATAAATTTATCGGAATCGTTCGCTTATTGAAATCCGGTTCTCCGATACAGTATATCCTCGGAGAAACCGAGTTTGCCGGTTTAAGATTCAAACTGTCCCCCTCGACTTTAATCCCACGTCCGGAAACCGAAGAATTGGTCAGATGGGTGGGAGAATGGCTCAAGCCGGGCAACCGCCTGCTCGACGTCGGGAGTGGAAGCGGTTGTATCGGAATTTCCCTGGCCCGGTTGTGTCAAGGAGCTCACGTTACAGGGGTCGATATTTCTCCGGAAGCGATTGAGCTGGCCCGGGAAAATGCAATACTGAACGGCGTTAAAGCGGAATTCCTTCTCCGCGACATCCTACACCCCCAAACCGCCTCCTGGGACACTTACGATCTGATCGTCAGTAATCCCCCCTATATCCGGGAAAGCGAAAAAGGAACGATGGAAGCCAAAGTACTCGATCATGAACCTCATCAGGCTTTATTTGTCCCCGACGAAGATCCACTCCTGTTTTACCGGGCCATAGCAGAATTCGGACTGACCCACTTACACCCTCAAGGACTTTTATTTTTCGAAATCAACGAAGCCTTCGGCCAGGAAACGATAGCCCTGCTGACCCGATATGGCTACCGGAATATCGAATTACGAAAAGATTTTTATGGAAAAGAACGAATGGTGAAAAGTGAAAAGCCGGCACAAACAGGAAATCGGCATAACTAATATCGGATAGAGATGAATAAAGAGAAAGCCTTAAGCTTAGCGGCCGCTATCTGCAGTAAAAAAGAACATTGCAGTTGGGAAATCCAGGAAAAACTGGTCAAATGGGAAATACCTGAAAAAGAAATCGACCGGATTATGACTTTTCTGCATCAGCATCGATTCATCGACGATGCCCGTTATGCCCAAGCCTATGCCGAAGATAAGTTCCGGTTCAACCATTGGGGAAAACAGAAAATAGCCCTTATGCTCCATCGTAAAAAAATCGATCCGGACCTCATTTCCCAAGTATTAGAAGCGTTGGATACCGATACCTATCAGGAAGCCTGTCTCACTCTGTTAAAACAAAAAATGAAATCCCTGGCCGGCGAAGAGCCTTATAAACGAAAAGCCAAACTGATCCGCTTCGGATTAAGCCGCGGATTCGACTATGAGGTGATCGACCGATGCCTCCAACGCTTACCCGGTCATACAGACGAAGAGGCAGAAAATTCGTAGAAATCAGTTCATAAAGCCGATGGCCCCTGCGATATTTTTTTACAACTACTTCAGCGGCCGAACGGGCCACTCCGGTTCCGTCAAGAAGGCGCCCCCGCAAGAAGGGTACTGACTTCTATGAACCATTCCTGAGAACAATGGAGGAAACAGAGCAAACTTCAATTCTCCGTTTCTTCCAATTTATAGTGGATTTACTTTTTTGTCTCACCGGATATTAGTTTTGATTTTTATTTTTTATAGTTTTGAACGAAAAATTCCGGAAATATGTATTCAATTCATACCTTCTTACTGCAAAAAGAACTTTTTCGAAGTTCCGAACCAGTAAAAACGAGTGTCGTATCTTCTTTTACCGACACCCCTGCTTTACAACAAATAGCCAGGCAGGCAGATTCGGATTATATCCTTTTCTATACCGGTACTTCTCCCATCGAGCTGCATCCTTATGCAATCGGGCGCATGTACCAGATAGCCGAAAGTAATGACGGAGCACTGTTTTACAGTGATTACCAGGAAATCCGGCAAGGCAAAAAAATACACCATCCCACCTTGGAATATCAAACCGGAAGTATACGGAACGATTTTGATTTCGGGCAACTATTATTATTCCGTAACGACAGTTTTCAGCAAGTAGTCGCTCAAATGAATACCGATTACCGTTTTGCAGCTCTCTACGAATTAAGGTTAAGTATTTCGCGTTTAGGAAAAATCGTACATATACCGGAAACCCTTTATACCGTACAGCCCACCGATCTGCGGTTATCCGGTGAAAAACAGTTCGATTATGTCGATCCGGCCAACCGGGAAGTGCAGTTGGAGATGGAAGCCGTTTGTACAGCCCACCTCCAGGCGATCGGAGCCTGGTTAGCTCCCGAATTTCAGCGTATAGACTTCGGACAGGAGAATTTCGCCCGGGAAGCCTCTGTGATTATTCCCGTCAGAAACCGCAAACGTACCATTGCGGAAGCTGTAGAATCGGCCTTGCAGCAACAAACTGATTTTTCTTTTAATGTCATTGTAGTAGATAATCACTCTACGGACGGCACCGGTCAGATTCTGACAGAATTGTCCCGGCGGTACCCCAATCTGATTCATCACATCCCCGCTTCCACCGAATTAGGCATCGGAGGATGCTGGACGGAAGCGATCCTATTACCGGAATGCGGTAAATTCGCCATACAACTCGACAGCGACGATCTGTATAAGGACTGTCATGTATTACAACGTATCGTCGACACCTTCTATCAGGAGAATTGTGCCATGGTGATCGGTAGCTATCAGATGGTCGATTTCAAGTTGGAAGAAATTCCGCCAGGGCTTATCGCCCACCGGGAATGGACTCCAGACAACGGGCGTAATAATGCCCTGCGCATAAACGGGCTCGGCGCACCACGGGCATTCTACACTCCCGTGTTAAGGCAAATCAAATTTCCGAATGTGAGCTACGGCGAAGACTATGCAACCGCCCTGGCCATTTCACGAAAATACCTCATCGCCCGTATTTACGATCCCCTGTATTTATGCCGGCGTTGGGAAGAAAATTCAGATCACGATCTGGACATACAGCAACTGAACAACTATAATTTTTATAAAGACAAAATCAGGACCCTGGAAATCCAGGCCCGAATTTCCGGGAAATAACCGGAATAAATTTTTAATTTCATGAATAGTAAAGATTTACTTCAACTCTATAACGGCCAACTTCAGGAATTCGAACTGGCTAAAAAAAATTATACCGATCTGCAACAAGCCGTCTACCGGGATATTCCATTCGATCTTTTTCGTCTCCGGATCCAGTATAATCCAGCCAGAATGATTTCTACCAATGCCAGAATAGATGTCCGGACATTACAGAACCGGAAATGTTTTCTATGCCGGGAGCATATGCCGGAAGCGCAAAAAGGAATCCGTTACAACGATCGTTATTCTATTTTTATAAATCCCTATCCCATTTTCGAACGTCATTTTACGGTACCTTCCCGCCACCATGAACCTCAATGCATCGGGGGACGATTTGAAGACCTGCTGGATCTCACTTTCGATTTTCAGGGGTATACCTTATTTTATAACGGTCCCACTTGCGGCGCTTCTGCCCCGGACCATTTTCACTTTCAAATGTGCCCGCGGCATCTTATGCCTTTGGAAGAAGATGCCGCCAATGAAGAGCTCCGCCGTTATCTGGTAAAAAAAGACTACTATTCGGTTTCTATATTAAAGGACTATCTCCGCGAAGTGATCCTTTTACAAGCTTCCGACTCCCATCTCCTTTCGGTTCTCTTTCGGCAGACCATGGAAATCATCGGCCGATCCATTCCGTTCGAAGAAGAACCGATGATCAACCTGCTCGGCTGGTTCGACAACTGTCAATGGACCGTTTGTCTTTTTCCCCGCCGCACACGCCGTCCCCGGCAATTTTATGCAGAGGGAACGGAGAAAATATTGTTCAGTCCGGGATGTGTCGATATGGCCGGCCTGATCATTTCTCCCCGGGAAGAAGATTTCCGGAAATATTCAGCCGGTTTATTGACCGATATGTTCAGTCAGGTAACCGCCGGCCCGGATAGCTGGGAAGCGATACAAAAAGAATTAATCCGATTATAAGTTAACCTTGCCTATGCAGAAATATTCACACCTCCCACAACTGGAAGTCGGTATCCTGTTTTCACCGGAAATCTGTTTCCGGCTGAACGGAATTTTCACCTGCCGGACTACAGGAAAAAAATATACCGGAGCATATAACATCCGGCAAACAGAGGACGGTTACCTGTTAAGTCAGGCAGATCATCGGGAACCGGTTTCTTTACCTCTGACGTTCGAACCGGAAGATGACACGACTTCCGACTTCGATTTAACCGATGTCGTCATCGGTATTCAATTTCATTGGGAACGTAAGGAAAATCAAAAGTTTAAGGGGAAGCTAAAAATCATCGACGAACAAAAACACCTGACAGCGATAAATATCCTTTCTCTGGAAGACTATCTACTCAGTGTGATATCTTCTGAAATGCGTGCCACCTCGTCAGCTGAATTTCTGAAAGCCCACGCCGTTATTTCCCGGAGTTGGCTGCTCGCTCAGATCGATAAAGCCAAAACAGTACGGGGCACATACAGCTCTTACCGGGTGGATCAGGATGAATACATTCGCTGGTACGACCGGGAAGACCATGCCCATTTCGATGTCTGCGCCGACGATCATTGTCAACGTTATCAAGGGATCAGTAAAGCCTATACCCCTGCTGTCCGGGAAGCGCTGGAAGCTACCCGGGGAGAAGTACTTACCTACGAAGGAACCATTTGTGACGCCCGCTTTTCAAAATGCTGCGGAGGAGCCACCGAACGCTTCGACAATACCTGGGAACCGGTAGTACATCCTTATCTGGATAAGATCACAGACGCACCCGAAGATTTGGAAACCGGAGACTTACGGAATGAACAGACAGCCCGGAAGTGGATCCTTTCTTTCCCGCCTGCTTTCTGCCATACAACCGACCGGCAAATATTGTCACAGGTATTGAACGACTATGACCAGGAAACCCAGCATTTTTTCCGTTGGCAAGTCAGCTATCCGGCCGAACAATTATCGGAATTGGTCTATCGGAAAATCGGTATCGATTTCGGTACGATCCGGGATATTCAGCCCATCGAGCGAGGTGTATCGGGCAGATTGATCCGTGTAAAAATCACCGGAGACAAAAAGACGCTGGTCATAGGTAAAGAATTGATCATCCGGAAAGCTTTCTCAGAATCCCATCTATATAGTTCGGCATTTATCGTCGAAAAGCAGGATGGAATATTCACTTTCCACGGTGCAGGCTGGGGGCATGGAGTCGGGCTTTGTCAGATAGGAGCCGCAGTGATGGGAGCCCGGGGCTATAATTATAAGGCCATTTTACAACATTATTTCAAAGGGTGTGAGTTAATAAAAATGTATGAATAAGAAAACAGAAAACAAAGCGGTTTCTCCCTGGCAATGGGTGCCTTCTCTATACTTTGCCCAAGGTCTTCCCTACGTCGTCGTCATGAGCGTTGCAGTCATTCTATTCAAACGCATGGGCATGTCGAATACCGATATCGCCCTTTATACCAGTGGTTTGAATCTTCCCTGGGTGATAAAGCCATTGTGGAGCCCTTTGGTCGATCTGCTGAAAACCAAACGCTGGTGGATCGTGGTCATGCAAATCTTGGTCGGTGCAGGATTGGCAGGAATCGCCTTGACGATCCAAGGCCCCCTGGCTTTCCGGTATTGCCTGGCTTTCATGTGGTTGCTGGCATTCAGTTCGGCCACCCACGATATTGCTGCCGACGGATTTTATATGTTAGGGTTAAATGAAAAAAAACAAGCTTATTTCGTCGGTATCCGCAGTACTTTTTATCGTTTTGCGGTTATTTTCGGCCAGGGTATACTGGTAATGTTCGCCGGCTGGCTCGAACAACGCTACGCCAGGGAGATGCCGGAAACCGCAGCCATCCCCCAAGCCTGGTCGCTGACTTTTTACCTGCTGACAATCCTGTTTGCCCTTCTGTTCGTTTATCACTATTTGTTTTTACCCCACCCCCGGCGGGATACTTGTACCCTTCCACCTCAACAAGCCTCTGCCGGAAGAGTGTTCAAAGAATTTCTAGGTACTTTCACCTCTTTCTTCCAAAAGAAACACATCGTCAGTGCCCTGATCTTCATCCTGCTCTATCGGTTCGCCGAAGCGCAGTTGGTGAAAATCACTTCTCCCTTCCTGCTGGATACTCCGGCTACCGGAGGGCTTGCCCTATCTACGGCAGAAGTCGGCTTTATCTATGGTACGATCGGCGTCATCGCCCTGACGATCGGAGGAATTGTCGGAGGAATCGCTATGGCACGGCGGGGATTGAAGTCCTGCCTATGGACCATGACCATTGCCATGAACCTGCCCAATATCGTGTATCTGTATCTCTCTTTCGCCCGACCGGAAAGTATAGGAATCATATCGGGCTGCGTCGCCATCGAACAATTCGGTTATGGTTTCGGATTCACTTCCCTCACCTATTTTATGATGCTATTCAGCAACGGCAAACACCAAACCGCCCATTATGCGATCTGTACCGGTTTCATGGCTTTAGGCCTGATGCTCCCCGGTATGATATCGGGTTGGATCGAAGAATCGATCGGTTACCGGGCTTTTTTCGTCTGGATCATGCTGTGTACGATACCCAGTTTCTGGGCTACCCATCTGGTCAGAAAAAACTTAACCGATAATCATTCCGACAACAGTAGCCGATAATAAAGAAGCGAGTGTGCCTGCTAACAATGCCCGCATTCCGAACTGAGCCAGCAGAGGTTTATTTTTGGGAGTTAAACCACCGATTCCGCCGATTTGGATACCGATCGAAGCAAAGTTTGCGAATCCACAAAGGAAGTAGGTACACATAATGACCGACTTTGTCTGAGCAAAAGCTCCGGCAGCTTTGAGGTTGGCCAAATCGACATATCCGATAAATTCGGTCATAATGATCTTCTGCCCCAACAGGCTACCGGCATGGATCATATCCTGAGGAGCGATACCGATCAGCCACATCAACGGAGAAATCGCATATCCCAGAATAAATTGTAAGTTCAGTTCTTTGCTTCGTCCGTCAGTAACCTGAGCAATCCACTCGTTTACTCCTGTCAGGCTACCGAATTTTGTAAACAGATAATTGGCAAAAGCGATAAAAGCCACAAATACCAACAACATGCCGGCAACATTGACAGCCAATTTCACCCCTTCGGCCGCCCCATTGGATATGGCATCCAAAATATTCTTACCGACCTTATTTTTAGAAATCTGAATATTATTATTCACCTGCCGGGTCTGGGGTACCAACATTTTAGCGAAAACCACAGCCCCCGGAGCAGCCATCACTGAAGCAGCAAGTAAATGTTTGGCAAAAATCAACCGTTGTACCGGATCTTCCCCACCTAAAAAACTGATATAGGCAGCCAATACTCCTCCGGCTATCGTCGCCATTCCTCCGGTCATCACCAGAAAAATCTCGGAAGGGCTCATATCGTCGAGATATTCTTTAATCATCAGCGGAGCTTCGGTCTGTCCCAAAAAGATATTTCCGGCCACAGACAACGATTCCATCCCTGAGATATTCATGAGCTTAGTCATCACCCAAGCCATGGCATAAACCACTTTCTGAATAATGCCCAGATAAAACAATAAGGAGGTCAGAGCCGAAAAGAATATAATCGTAGGCAACACCTGAAAAGCAAAGATATATCCCGCTTTGGTGGTATCCATCAGATCCCCCAACAAGAAAATACTTCCATCCCGCGTAAAGTCGAGAATACGGATAAAGATCTTACCGAAAAATTCAAAGATAGCCTGTACAGCCGGGACATAAAGAATTCCGACAGCCAATACCAACTGCATCGCCAAACCGATCCCCACCACTTTCCAGGAAATAGCTTTCCGGTCTTTACTGAACAACCAGGCGATCGCTAACAAAGAAACAATCCCCAGTAATCCCCGGAATACCGACATGAAAGAGATATGACTTTCAATATTAGCAGCCGATTGTATACCACCACCTTGCTGAGCCAACACAGGGCTCACCACAAACAATACAGGCAAAAGCCAGCAAGCTTTCTTTAACACACCACTCATAACTCAGATTTTAGAGCTGCAATTTAGCCCTAAAAAATGAATAAAAAAGGGGGGAGTATAACTTTTTTTTATACATTGCCATGTTTTTTATCCATATCATTAATATCAAATCCGATTTATACATGAAACGTTTATTTCTCATTCTGTGGTGTATCTGTTCGGTCGTCTGTTTTTTTATTTCTTGTACCCGGAAGCCGGACAAAGCGACACTCACCATTTACTGTACTACCGACGTACACGGTAGTCTTTTTGACTTCGATTTAAAGCAAAACCGCCCTACTTTATACAGTCTGGCCGGGGTAGCCGGTTATCTCTCGGAAGAGCGTAAAGCGGGTGACAGGGAGTATATTCTATTAGACGGGGGTGATATCCTTCAAGGACAACCTTCCAACTATTATTTCAATTATATCGATACCCTTCAGACCAATATTACCGCCCAGGTCCTGAACGATCTGGGTTACGATGCCGCTGCCGTAGGCAATCACGATATCGAGGCAGGCCATCCGGTCTATGATAAAGTGGCCGGAGAATTTCACTTTCCCTGGCTAGCAGCGAATGCAATAGATACCCGAACCGGAGCACCTTACTTCAAACCTTACACCGTACTCCACCGCAAGGGACTCAAAATAGCCGTTTTAGGAATGATCACCCCGGGTATTCCCAAATGGCTTCCCCAGCATTTGTGGGACGGTATCGAATTCGAAGATATGATCGGGACGGCCCGGAAATGGGTACCTCTGATTCAGGAAAAAGAACACCCCGACCTGCTGATCGGCCTGTTTCATGCCGGTTACAATTACAACTATGCCGGTGAAAACAAAGACACTCCCCGCAATGAAAATGCCACGATGTTAGTGGCCCGGCAAGTAGAGGGTTTCGATATCATCGTCTCGGGCCATGATCATCAGGAAAAGGTAGAAGAAATCACAAACGACGCGGGACATAAAGTGTTGATCGTGGATGCCCGTTCGCATGCCCGGGCTTTAGGCAAGATCACCGTCAGCCTGACCCGGCATGCCGGACATTACGACAAGACCTATACCGCCGAATTGATCGATCCGGCGAAAGCCCCACGGGATACGGCTTATCTCCGGAAATTCACACCGGCCCTGAATCAGGTGAAAGCCTATATCGACACTCCCATCGGCGAATTTACCGAAACATTATCGGGGCGGGAAGGCCTGTTCGGTCCTTCGGCTTTTACCGACTTCATACATAATGCCCAACTCCGGGAAACCCGGGCAGACGTTTCGTTCAGTACTGTCCTGCAAATGGACGCTAAAATCGCCCAAGGTGAGATTACCATCCGGGACATGTTCAATCTCTATAAATATGAAAACGGACTTTACCTGATGAAATTCACCGGACAGGAAATCGACCGTTACCTGGAATATGCTTATCAACTGCAATATAACACCATGACTTCTGCCCAAGATCATTTGTTGAATTTCAAAAAGGATGAACAGGGAAATATCGTTCGCAACCCCAAAGGTCACTATGTATTAGCCGCCGACTATTTCAACTATTCATGCGCAGCCGGAATCAAATACACAGTAGACGTCAGCCGGCAACCCGGCAACCGGGTAGAAATCCATTCCCTGAGCGACGGCCGCCCTTTCCATGCCGACAGCACTTACACCGTTGCAATCAATTCCTACCGGGGAAACGGAGGAGGCGGGCATCTTACCCAAGGAGTAGGATGGACAAAAACGGATATCAATCAACGGATACTAAAAATCTGGGACAAAGATGTGCGTTACTATATCACGGAATACATTAAAGAAAAGAAAGTATTGACTCCGCGTTGCCGCAACGATTGGAAAGTCATTCCGGAGGCCTGGTTTCAGGCAGGCAAAAAACAGGATTATAAAATCATATACGAAAGCCATTGAGTTACTTCATCACTCCGCAGAATGAATCACAAAAGACGGGGCTCATCGCTGAGTCCCGTCTTTTATGATTGAAAGTGCCATGCTCTACCCGATTGCTTTCAAAGAATCTTCGACATATTCGAATTCAGCTTTACCGGTCACCACATATTTGACGGTATACACCGTCGTATCTTTCGTACCATTGATCCCATAGATCGAGAAGTTGACGGTATAGGTCACTTCGACGCCCGTCACCACATCGGCATCACTGTAAATAGCTTCCAAACCGATCCGAACCGCTTCCGGCAGACGTTCGAACATCAGTGCAGTCAGCTCTTCATCCGAAAGATGCTGATACGCGGCAGCTCCGGCCTTATTACTTTCCCTCCAAGAATAAGGATAAAAACTAAAGTTATTCTGATAAGAAGAAGCTCCGTAATAAAATTCGGCATTCGTATAGCCCGTCTGATAGTAATCGGAACCGAAAGTCTTTCCGACATAATCTACGATAGCCTGATAGAAAGCAGCCGACTCTGCATTTCCTTTGACAGCTTCCAGCGTGATTGTCATACTCGGATCAAACTTCCAGACACCACCGGCAAAGACATACTGTTGTGTGAGGTCGACAATCCGGGTATTCAGCGTCCATCTGCCAGTCGCAGCGGAATAGGTATATTCATCGCTATAATTCTTCACCTCTTTGCCATTGTTGTAGCGATAAACCACCACACGGTTTTCCTGATCTACCGGATAAGCGATTACCTTTGCCAAATAATTCGGCAAATAATCCGCAGCAGAAACTTTTTCGGAGAAACAATACTGGTTTTGTCCCATTTCTTTATAGTCCTGTACCGACAAAACAAGTACATTCTTATCCGCATTATTCCATTTCTTTCCGTCGAACACCTTCAAATCGAAGGCCACGTCTGCTTTCAATCCCTCTCCTTCCGGAATTTTCGAACCGATCATCACGTTGTCGATCTGATAAGTTGTAGTCTTTTTGTTCACTCCGTCGCCTAAATATTTAAAAGCAACGAACACCTTTTTACCACCGTATTGTGCCAGGGGAAAAGTACCGGCAGAAGCGAAACTACCGTATCCTTTTGCGGGTGCACTCGGAATAGTAAAATGAGAAGTAATATCAGTCCAGGTTGCCTTTTTTACGTCCTTGCCGTCAAAATCTTCCGAAATCCATACCGTAAGACAATCGGCATTCCAGTTTCCGACACAAACATCAAAACTCAGTTTATCGTCAGCACCGACCGTCATTTCCGGCGTAACCATCCAAGCCTCGCACTCTCCTTCCGTCTTATAAGCAGAATACTGTATGTATTGATTGTTGTTATAAGCAGTCACCTTCCACTGTGTGCCTCCTGTAGAGCTGACGAACCAATCTTTTTCAGATCCCCAATCTTTCAGCCGGGTCAAATTACCCGTCCCGAGATCTTCAAAATTCTCCCAAAGTTGTGGGGCCTCCAAAGTATTGTTACTTTGTGCATTATATCTATATTCGACTAAAACAACATCTCCCTCTTCGGGCTCTTCATACCCGTTGATCAATAGATCGGCCACTTTATTTTTTGTATTCTCATTGAGGTAAGGCACGAACTTTGCATTTCCGTATGCTGCCCGATAATCCTTATTCCCAGCCTTATAGGATTTTATCGAAGAATAGGCTGAAAGTAATTCGGACTTATTTTCCCGGTAACTATAAGTTACTTTCACACTCGAACCTTCATCGGCAGTAAAATACTTAGCCGCCAAAAATGCCGGCAGATAAGTCGGGCCGGGAACCGTTTCATTAAGGTACAAATCGGTTTTCACTGCAGCTAACGCCTTATCGGTACCTTCTTTTTTAGCGATACTCTTATTCGTACTATTGTCACTGATAGCCGCATAATCCGCTTCAACCAAGGTATATTTCTCTTTTACCACATTCGCAGGCTTCACGATATCATCCAGGCCATCGAAATTCTTATCATTATAATCGCATGCCCCCACGATGAAAGCCATCCATATTGTACTGAGGATATATATTTTCTTCATCATTTTTCCAATTATAAACTTCATTACTATCTTTAAAAAGTTATTTTGAAACGTACGGAATAAGTACGGCCAAATCCATAATATACCTGTGCTGTCGTCCAATCGTGTGTCGTACCGTCCTCTGCGTCGGAAATATATTCCTGATCCAATACGTTATTTACATTAGCCGAAATGATTCCCCAAACTTTTCCGAGCGGGAAACGGTAACTCATATTCACATCCATACTTCCGGCAGACGGAATTTTCCAAGGAGTATCATATTTCATCGTTTTACCCAATTCCTTGGATAAATCACTTCCCTGCAGCTTGAATTTGGCATAATTACGAGCCCAATGGGTATAATCGGCTCCCAATCTCAAACCTTTCAACACCTGATAATTGGCTCCGAAAGCAAAAGTCGTCTGTGCCGAGTTGCCGACTTTCACATCTTTCAAATCGACATCCACTTTCGCATGTTCTTTACTCTTTTCTGTCGTCACTACCCCATCTTTGGTCAAAGGTATTCCCTGGTCATTATATAGATAACCGGTAGCCCTGCTATTCCAGCGCCAATCGGCTAATGACAGCATACCTGTCAGCTCCAGATTACGCACAGGTTTCACCGTTACCTCGAGCTCTACTCCCTGATGTAAAGCGTCTACCCCCGTCATATTGATCCGTCCCCGTTCGTCAGAATCCTGGAAAGTGACACTGGCTCCCATACTCTTATCCATCCAGGCCGTACGATAGAGGTTCAGGTTAGCGGTGAATACCGGAGAACGGAAACCATATCCCAATTCTACAGAGAAGATCTTTTCATTCACAGCATCCTTATTCAGCTCGTTGCTATTTTCCTTATTCAGGAACACGGCATATTCGAAGAAAGGAGCTTTTGAAATAAAACCGATATTGGCAAATACATTGTTGTGTTCATCCAGATTATAATTGGCACCTCCTTTGACCGTTCCACTCCAGAAATCGGCTTTGCCTGATTTTGCATGTGCTTTGTCGTAATAGAAACGGTCATAACGCCAATACATCGTATTGGATACCGAACCGGCAATAAATGTAGCCAGGGCATTCCGGTTGAATTCTACTTGTCCGAATACTCCTTCCTGCGTAACAAAACCATCGTAGTTCCGGTATACGACATCACCGACTTTCAACTTCTCGTTCTTCCAGTTCGCATCTTGTGCCAACGCATTATTTTCAGCTTTTACATTTTTACGGCTTTCCGAATCGACATAATAATCGCCTCCATAAAGATCCACCAGGACAGCTTTGTGGGTTCCTTTATAATACCGCAGGTCGAGACCGCCGTATACATTAAAATACTGACCGAGCTGAGTGGTGTAAGTCGATAACAAACCGTACCATTCATGGTTGTTGATATTATTGGACATCGCCATCTGCGAACCGTTCTCGCTCTTCATATTCAAATCATAAATGGCTGCATAATCGAATGTCCCGTCAGCAGCCCGGAATTGCGTATTCAACGTTCCGTCCAAAGCCGTAGCATACCAGCTATTTTTATAAGTGCTGTTTCCTTGTCCGCGATAACCGCCTCCCCGACCGATAGACACATATAAGGCTGTCGACAAACTGGATTTTTCATTGATTGTCCAGTAATGGTTCAAAGAAATCTGAGGTTTATGGAATTTATTATATCCGGCCACTTTCCGCTGTCCGTTCAGTCCGAATCCATAAACAGCATTGAATTTATATTTATTAGCATGTTTCTGCCATTCTGAAATCAACAGATTGTCATTTCGCTGATTATGCCATTGAGGAGCCCCCAATACGGTCAGCGAGATCATGTGTTTGTCATTGATCTGCTTGGATACATTTCCGAAATAGCTGTACGCTTCGAACTCGGTCCCTTGTACATAACCGTTTCCCCAGCTCTTAGCACCTAATATCGAAATCGCCCACCCGTTACGCAAACCGGTAGAAACATTGAATGCGATCTTATTAAATCCGTCGTTTCCCACAGCGTAAGAGATACCTCCTCCGGCTTTGACGTCGGTCGTATTGGTCACGATATTGATAGAACCTCCTACCGAAGGGGCAGCCACCTTAGCCGCACCGAGTCCGCGTTGTACCTGCATCGAACGGGTAACATCCGAAAGTCCGGCCCAATTCGACCAGTAGATTTTACCGCTTTCCATTTCGTTCATCGGCACTCCATTGACCATAACGGCCACATTTTCACTTTCGAAGCCACGTACATTTACCCGGGAATCACCGAATCCTCCGCCTTGTTTCGTAGCATATATACTAGGTGTAGATTTTAAAATTTCAGGAAACTCCTGAGTGGAGAGTTTATTTTCTATGGCTACCGGATCGATCACAGCCACAGCTACAGGAGTCTTCCGGCTAACAGCTACCGAAGCAGTAACCGTCACATCACCCAAACCGATGGATTCGGTTTCCAAAGCAATGGTTCCTAAATTCAGTTCTTTTCCCAAGGTCACCTCTTTTTTCAATTCTTTGTAACCGACACAACGGAAAGTTAAAGTTTGCTTGCCTGTCTGACCGGTCTTCAACGTAAAACTACCATCCAGATCGGCAGCTACGCCTTCCGAAGTACCCTCCAGCATCACTGTCGCCCCAACCAAAGGTTCTTTCGTTTGAGAATCAACAATTTTTCCTTTAATCGTCCCTTGAGCCACCGTCATAAACGACATGAGGCACAAAGAGAGCATAAGTAATAAAGCCTTAGTAAATAAACTTTTCATACAATAACATCTCTTAATATTAATAAATGATTTAACCCTATTTTTCACACCACCAACGCTCTTTAAAAACAAACGTATAATTTTATATATAAAAATGGAATTACATTAAATATTTAACACAAACATATAAAAGTCAAAACTTTTTATAATAATAACCGTTTTGACGCCGTAAAAATATAGAATTAATATTACAAAATAGCTATATCGATTCTTTTAAGACAAAAAAAGAGAAAAGCCAAACTATCCGGTTTATTTTTTCGTTAGCAACCGGCATATAAAACATTAACAAACAAATGATTATAAAAATAATCACATTTCATTCAAAAAAAATCCGGCATTTTGTAACTCTTTCTCATTTTTCGGCGTATAACTCCATGATTTAGCACACACCACGGGGAGAGGAAGTTTATAAAACAAGCTGATTTCCAAAGCAGTTCTTTAAAATGACGAAAAGGTATACCACGGGATATTTACACCACGCACACACCACACAGACGCACATATAATAATTTCTTTTCAAAAATCCCTGCCTGTTTCAATTTTAAAGTCTCAAGGAAATGTCTCCCTAAAAAACACAGAAGACGCAATTAGTTGCGCCTTCTTGTTTTTTACAAACCGTATTGTAAACAAAATAGAGTGTCTTTCGACGATTTACTACCTGAAAATTGAAAAGTCTGCCGAATTTGAATAAATTTGTACGAGTGCCCGTAAAACCATAAAAAACAGGCGTCTTCCTTTGTATCGAATAAAAGATGAATCACCATTAATTGGCTATAATTTATGAAAAAGACCATTATGACCTCTCTGTTCCTTTTATTTTCTTTTGGCATTTTTGCACAAAATCAGGTCAGAATCAGTTATGTATCCCCCGATTCTATTCCGTCGGCCACTCTGGATTTGATGGATTTTTTAGATATAAAATACATGAAAATGAAAATTCATGGAGACATCAAAGGGAAAAAATGGCAACTATGGGTGAACGAATCCCATGAAGGTAAAATTACGTCTAAATCCTTATTTCCTTATGCATTTGAATTTTCCGACACTCTGGCCACTTTCGTTTTCATCGCACAAGATCAAAACGACACACTGACTCTTGTTTGTAAAACCCCCCGATACAGTATGCCTAAGACAAAATATGCCATTGACACGAAGAACGGTACTGCTCCGCCGACACCTTATATTTTAATGGAAACCCTTCCGCCGACACCTTACACGACTAGCGACGAAATAAATCTGGTAGCCTATACAACCGGTATCAAACGCATTCATCAAGGTATGGATGCTTATGATTTTTGCGGTCTCCGGTATGCAAAAACAGATCCGAAGCAATGGCAGGAAAAGTTCAAACTGCCCCGTTTTGTCTATTTCTCCCTTCGACTGGAATAGATATATCATCCGGGAACAATAGAGTACTTTGTCCCCGGATGATTCTTTAACGGATTTCGGAACCGTTCTTCACCTCTTTGTCAGGACGGACAAAAGCCAGGGAACCATCGGCATTTTCAGCCATCAGAATCATACCCTGCGACTCGATGCCTTTGAGCGCTTTAGGCTCCAGATTCACCAGGATACTCACTTGCTGCCCGATCACTTCTTCAGGTGTATAATACTCAGCGATTCCGGATACGACCGTGCGGGTATCTATACCGGTATCGATCGTCAGCTTCATTAATTTCTTCGTCTTCGCCACCTTTTCGGCAGCAATGATTTTTCCGGCACGTATATCCAGTTTAGCAAAATCATCGAACGAAATATTTTCTTTCGCCGGCTTTACTTGTGCATTAGCCATCTCATTGGCCTTTTTAGTAGCCAGCAATTTATCGATTTGTCGCTGAATCTGCTCATCTTCGATCTTCTCGAACAACAATCCCGGTTCATTCAGCCGATGCCCTGCCGGCACCACCTCATCTCCCATCCGGTTCCAGGCGATCGGAGCTATATTCAGGAAATCCCTCAATTTCGACGCACTGAACGGAATAAACGGTTCGGTCAAAGTAGACAGGTCCCCTGCAATCTGTAAACAGATATTCAAAATAGTCTTCACCCGGGCTTCATCGGTCTTGATTAATTTCCAGGGTTCCGTGTCGGCCAGGTATTTATTTCCCAAACGGGCCAGATTCATACATTCTTTGAGTCCTTCCCGGAAGTGAAAATTATCCAGATTTTTCTCTACCCGGCTGATAATCTCAGGAATTTCAGCCAATACTTCTTTATCATAATCCGCCAGTTCTCCGCGCTCAGGCACTATACCGCCGAAATATTTCTGCGTCAGCACCAATGCGCGGTTGATGAAGTTGCCGTAAATAGCCACCAGCTCACTGTTATTCCGGGCTTGAAAATCCTTCCAGGTAAAATCGTTGTCTTTGGTTTCGGGAGCATTGGCTGTCAACACATACCGCAACACATCCTGTTTACCTTCGAAGTCACGCAAATATTCATGCAACCATACGGCCCAATTCCGGGAAGTCGAAATCTTGTCTCCTTCCAGATTCAAAAACTCATTGGCCGGCACATTATCGGGCAATATATAACTACCTTCTGCTTTCAACATCGCAGGGAAAATAATACAATGGAATACAATATTATCTTTCCCGATAAAATGGATCATCCGGGTTTCGGGATCCTTCCAATATTTTTCCCATTCCGGAGTCAGATCTTTCGTTGCAGAAATGTATCCGATAGGAGCATCGAACCAGACATAGAGCACCTTTCCTTTCGCTTCATCGAGCGGTACGGGCACCCCCCAATCCAAATCGCGGGTCACGGCACGGGGCTGTAAACCATTATCCAACCACGATTTACATTGTCCGTAAACATTACTTTTCCACTCTTTATGGCCTTCCAAAATCCATTCTTTCAACCAATCCTCATAGCGATCCAAAGGTAAATACCAGTGTTTCGTCTCTTTAAGTTCCGGTTTGTTACCGGTAACCGCCGATACAGGATCGATCAGATCGGTAGCATTCAGGCTGGTACCACAAGCCTCACACTGATCGCCATAAGCCCGTTCATTCCCACAATGAGGACATTTCCCTACAATATAGCGGTCAGCCAAAAACTGTCCGGCTTTCTCATCATAGAACTGCATAGAAGTTTTCTCGATGAATTTTCCTTCGTCATATAACTTCTTAAAGAAAGCCGAAGACAATTCATGATGTGTTTTCGAACTTGTGCGGGAATAGATATCGAAAGAGATACCGAACTCTTCGAAAGAATCTTTGATGATTTGATGATAACGGTCAACAATATCCTGAGGAGTCACTCCCTCTTTTTGAGCCTTGATGGTAATGGGCACTCCATGCTCATCCGAACCACCGATAAATACTACTTCTTCTCCTTTTTGCCGCAGATAGCGCACATAAATATCGGCCGGAACATAAACACCGGCCAGATGACCGATATGCACAGGCCCGTTAGCATAAGGTAATGCCGTCGTGATCAGATTCCTTTTGAACTTAGCCATATCTCTTCTTGTTATTTCAGTTTCAAAATCTTAAATTGCAGTGTGCAAAGGTAAGAAATAATTGAAAATTGAAAATTGAAAATTGAAAATTACTTATCTTCGCACCCGAAAAGCCTTATCGCTTTCTGCCTATAGCTTATAGCTTTTAGCCTATAGCTTATTACTTTTTAATTTTACTGTATGTTCAGACCACCATATCTTCAATCCGGCGATAAAGTCGCCCTGGTTTCTCCGGCAGGTATCATCGATCCGCTATCGATACATGATGCGGTAGAAGTGTTACGTTCCTGGGAACTGAATCCTATCGTAGGCCCGAACGCGGCAGCTACCTACGGCTATTTTGCAGGCCGGGACGAACAACGCCTGCAGGATATGCAATGGGCGCTCGATGACGAAGACATCCGGGCCATATTTTGTACCCGTGGCGGATATGGCAGTTTACGCATTGTCGAACAACTGGATTATTCTATTTTTCAAGGTTCCCCGAAATGGCTTATCGGATTCAGCGATATTACCGTTTTCCATTCGAAGCTCAACACGCTGGGCATTGAAAGCATGCACGCCCCTATGCCTAAAAGTTTTCGCACAACAAATCCGGCAGCCTTATTACGACTGAAAGAATTTTTATTCGGGAAAATATCTTCTTACCGGCTTCCTCCCCATCCGTTCAACCGAGAAGGGATCGTACAGGCCGAACTGACGGGTGGAAATCTGACTCTTTTACATTGTCTGCGTTCTTCGGTATTGGAATGTAAACACCAAAGTTCTATTCTATTTATGGAAGATGTAGGGGAAAATCTATATTCGATCGACCGCATGCTACAAAGCCTGAAGCTAACGGATAAGTTTTCAAAACTTCAGGGACTTATTGTCGGAGACTTTACAGAAATGAAAGGGCTCAATTTCGGGAAAGATGCTTATGAAATCATACAAGAAGTATTCGCCGACTATGCCTATCCGATCTGTTTCGGTTTTCCGGCCGGACATGCAGAGAACAATTTTCCTCTGATCATCGGTTCGACGATCGAAATGGAGATCAGTGCTACCGGAACTACCATCCATTTTCAAAATGATTAAACAAGCTTGTAAATGAGAAAATACATCTTTTTCCTATCGGTTATTTTAATGGGAGCTTGCCAATCACCGGCAGTCTTCGAAAAATATGAAGAACAACCCGACGAAGTCTGGAACCGGTATCATATCGTCGAATTTACAGCCGACATCCCGGACAGTGGACAATATATAGTGAAACTCTGTTTGCGGCATACCACCGATTACGAGATGGCCAATCTTTGGTGTTTCGTCTCTACCCGCAGTCACGGACAAGAGCAATTATCCGATACGGTAAACCTGAAAATAGCAGAACCCGACGGCCGTTGGTTGGGAAAAGGCAACAGCATTAAAACATTGGAACAACCGATCAATCGTAATCCGGTGACTCTTCCCCAAGGAAATGTAATCTTCCGGATCGAACAAGGCATGCGGATGGAAGAAATGGCCGGAGTAAAAGATGTAGGGATAAAGATCGAGAAAGTGCAAACTCAGGGATAAGGATTAATCAGATTCATAGAAAAAAGATGGCAAAGAAAAAACTGGCACGATTTGCAGAAATGGAAGTATTACCCAATGTGTTCCAGCCCAAGCATGAAGAGGTGTTTCGTACGGATTACCCCCTGAAGGGAAAATGGAATGAGGAGGTCTTTCATAACGATCATCCCATCATTCTGGAAATCGGGTGCGGCAAAGGAGAATATACGGTCGAACTGGGAAAATTGTATCCCGAAAAAAATTTTATCGGACTGGATATCAAGGGTGCCCGTATGTGGAAAGGGGCTAAAACAGCTGTAGAAGACGGAATGAATAATGTAGCTTTCCTGCGTATGTATGCCGAAATGCTCGAATCGGTTTTCGCTCCGGGAGAAATTGCAGAACTCTGGATTACCTTCCCTGATCCTCAAATGGCTAAAGCCCGTAAACGCCTTAGCGGGACCCGCTTTTTGAGTCTCTACCGGAAAATACTGGCCCCACAAGCTGTGATCCATCTGAAAACGGACAGCCTGTTTTTATACCGATACACCTCGGCTCTGATCGAACTCAACCACTTACCGGTAGAAGTCCGAACCGAAGACCTGTACGGCTGCGGCTGGGAAGATAAAATTTTGAGCATTAAAACATTTTATGAAAAACAGTGGCTATCGAGAGGGAAACAGATCAAATATCTCCGTTTTTCTTTAGGAGAAGACATCCCTCTGACCGAGCCCGACGTAGAAATAGAAAAAGACGATTATCACAGCGAAACACGCTATATGAACAGTCACCTTGTTCACGGAAATAAAGCAATCAGGAATAATTGAAAATGGAAAAGAAGAGAGTATTGATGGCTATGAGCGGAGGTATCGACAGTACGGTCGCCGCCATGTTATTACTAGAGCAAGGATACGAATTGGTAGGCGTAACTTACCGTACTTTCGACAATATATCCCGGGGATGTATGGAGAAAGAAAAGGGATGTTGCAGCGTCGATTCTCTGTTCGAAGCGAAACGTATGGCTCAGGAACTGGGATTCGAACACCATATTCTGGATATCCGGCAAGAATTTAAAGATACGGTGATCACCAATTTTATCGGAGAATATCTGCAAGGACGCACTCCCAACCCTTGTGTCATCTGCAATTCGACGATCAAATGGGGGAAATTGATCGAGACGGCCAACGAAATGAGATGCGATTATATCGCTACCGGCCATTATGCCCGCATCGGTCATCAGGATGGACGCCGGTATCTGCGGAAAGGAGCAGACCTCTCGAAAGATCAAACGTATTTTCTTTGGACCCTGACTCAAGAAAATCTATCCCGTACGCTTTTCCCACTGGGCGAACTGACCAAACCCGAAGTGCGGCAGATCGCTTTTGATCACGGATATGAAAAACTGTCTAAAAAAGGGGAAAGTCAGGAGATTTGTTTCATTCCCGGCAATGACTACCGGACTTTTCTGGCCGAACAGGTCGAAAACTATACGGAAAAATACGGTCCGGGGAACTTCGTCGATACCAGTGGTAAACGCCTGGGCGAACACAAGGGATACCCCAACTATACGATAGGACAGCGGAAAGGACTGGGTATCGCTTTAGGCCAGCCGATGTTTGTCATAGCCATTCATCCCGAAGATAATACGGTCGTACTAGGCACAAAGGAAGAATTGCAAGGAAAATCTTTCTTTGCCAAAGAGATCAACCTCATGAAATACGCAAAAATCCCCGACGGGCTGGAAGTCACCGCCAAGATCCGCTACCGGAATGAAGGGAAGAAAGCTTCTTTATATCCGGAAGACAACCGCCTGCGCGTCGTCTTTCATGAAACCATGGATTCCATCACCCCCGGCCAAAGCGCCGTATTCTATGAAGGAGAAGACGTTGTGGGGGGAGGGGTGATAGAAGGTAAAAGGCTATAAGCTAAAAGCCTTTAGCTTCATAGCCTTTTCAGCTTCTCTTCAATGATCCCGGTGATCACATCCCGTAAAGGGAAACCCATGACACGGACCATTTTGGGGACGAAACTGTTGGCGGTCATACCGGGCGTGGTATTGACTTCCAACATGATGATTTCTTCCCCCCGGACAAAACCGTCGATACGGACGATTCCTTCACACCGCAGGATGTCATATACCTCGGAAGCCATATCCTGAATCCGGCCGGTAATCTCTGCAGAAAAACGTCCGGGAATAATCTCATCCGACATTTTTGCATCGTATTTAGCCTCGTAATCGAAAAATTCTTTTTTGGGAATGACCTCGGCGACAGGCATAACCACTTTTTTATCTCCTACTTTGTATAAACCGCAGGTAAACTCAATCCCATCGATAAAGCTCTCGACCAAAATCTCTCTGCACATCTTGAAAGCCCCCTCGACCGCAGCATCGAAATCGGCAGCTGTCTTCACTTTAGACACACCGAAACTCGAGCCTTCGGCATTGGGCTTTACAAAACAAGGTAAACCGACAGCCTTCAGCACCGCTTCTTTATCGAAAGCCTTTCCTCTGACCAGCATGATCGGATGAGTCGTATTGATACCAAAAGCATTCAAATAATTCGTACAGGTATATTTATCGAAAGTAATGGCTTCCACCAAAGTATTACAGGTTGAATAAGGCACTCCCATCATATCGAGATAACCTTGCAACATCCCGTTTTCACCGGGATTACCATGAATGGTGATATAGGCGAAATCAAAAACAACTTTCTTCCCCTGGTATTCAAATGAAAAATCATTTTTATCTACCGGAAATTTCTGATCTCCGATCTCCACCATCCAATCTCTGCCCCGTAAGATCATCAGGTATTTATTGTATTTTTCTCCGTCTACTTCTGAAAAGATATGATTCCCGGATTTTATAGATACTTCATATTCAGAAGAATTTCCTCCTGCAATCACCACTACATTTTTTTTCATGATCTAAAAGTTATATTTTCAATTCCTATCGTGCAAAATTAACTTTCAAATTACAAATATCAATTTTTGCTGAACAATATTTCCATCCCAACTTTCGATATTTAAGAAGTACGATCAGTTTACCTGCATTCAACCCGATTCAGATTTTGTCATAAAAATCACTATATCTTTCCCGTCTCCAGCATATAATACCCGTTCCGCTTCTACCGGATAAAGGTTGTTATATTTTTTCTTTTTATTCCGATTCCGGGTTTTATACCGTCAGACCGGAGCGTCTGAAACGGTCCTGTTCCAATGGTCTCCTATGCGTTCAGAAACATACCCGCTCCCTGAAGAAATTACCTTTGCCATGATGTTTATATTTAGTTCTGAAGTTGATAATATAATAAAAAAAGTTTAAATCTCCAATTTATTTTCAATTTAATGCCAATTTTAATTGGTGTTAAAATGGAGATTAATTGGAATTGAATTGGAGTTGATACATATTAACTATATGGTAACTACCTATTTACTATATGGCAAAGAACTACCTTCCTCAGGCTTTTACTTGAAGCAGAAGGTAAAATGAATATTACTCTTCAATAAAACTCTTTTTGAAAGCAGGATAAATAAACTGAATCTTTATTGATGGATCCTTTCGAAAGTATTCAATCAATACCGCTCTCCAAATACGAATACCGAAGACGAATAAGTACAAAAAATGCTAGGTTTATTTCGTTACCAATTCGTCTCCGGTGATCGGAATTGGCGACCCGGTCGCTTCTGTCGGTCGTCTACCTTTTTCTTTCACTGACCGGCGGAACTCCTCACTACGTTCGTCAGACACCACCGGTCGGGCGTTCAGAAAAAGCAAAACGACACTCGCCAGAGCTCCAATGGTCGCCAATCCCGATCACCTTCGACTTACGTTATCACTGAATTGCAGACCGGTCTTGATTTGAGAAATAACATTCTACCTAGAAATAATCCGGACGGTCCGGCTTCCTGCTGCTGCTAATTTCTGGTTGTATTTTCTTTGCCGGTTAGCTCTGCCGTGAGATGCAGGGTTTTATGGCGGAAGACCATTGGAGCAGGAACGAGTGTCCGGTTAGGTTTTCCGAACGCCCGACCGGTGGTGTTTGACGAACGTAGTGAGGAGTTCCGCCGGTCAGAGAAGGAAAGCCTTAACGGACCGGTCCTGGCGAACCGGTCTGACGGTATAAAACCCGGAATCGGAATAGAAAGAAAAAAATAAACCTAGAATTATTTAGATATGTTTTTATCTTCTTCAGCTAAATCCTTCCATTTGGTAATGAAGCCATTGCTTCAATCTCAGGGCCGGATATAGAAAAGCAGCCATTTATGGACTGGAATAATAGCGATATAGTAAGAAAAACATTTCTTACAAGGCATACCGTCTGCTAAATAATGGATCAATCCCAGAGAAAATTCATGAATAGGGGGAAGGGTATCCAGTAAATTGCCGTATGTGTCTTCCTGTTGAGAGAGGGTCATTTTTTTATATTGTTCCTCGCATAAGACAGGAAATTCACTCAAACGATAAACGAGACAATCCGAATTTTTTAAGATACGAATATCGAGTTCGATACCGACAGGAATCACAAGTAATTGTTTATTATGGATGATGAGATGGGGAAAATGTAAGCCGTCGATCCGGATCTCTCCCTGAAGTAGGAAAAGAATACTATTTTGTTTAAAATGATATTGTTGATAGGAATAACCTTCTAAAAAACGGAGATAATAAAACATATCCCCTCCACAAGAAGGGCAATCAGAGCAATTTATGTGTTCGTTACAAGGCATAGCACTAACTTTTTGCTTGTTGCACACACATAAATTTTCTTCCTGGACAAACATATGGATTTTTCCTGGAAGGAACTAATTTGAAAGACAATAATCTGAAATTATTTTAGCTTGCGTTGAAAATGCAGAAACCAAAGTGGAAGAACAGAGCCTTTCAAAATACTCGAAATCGTGATACTCCACCAAATTCCCGTCAACCCTAATTGGGGGAAGGAGGTCAGAAAATAGGCCATCGGAATACGTGCTCCGGTGAAAATAATCCCGGTCAGTGCCGGAGGAGTCGTATGTCCGGTACCATTGAATGCTCCGGCAGTAACGGATTCGGTTACCATGAAAAGTTGTGATAAAGCCAAAATCTTCAGGTAATTACCGCCGGCTTCAATGGCTTCCGGTTCGTTTACAAAAAGCCCGAAGATCTCGTGGTTTAATACAAAGAAGAGAATTCCGGCTCCCAAACCGATACTCCCGGCTATTCCTAATGTCAGGCGATAACCTTTACGGATACGTTCATAATTTCCGGCGCCGTAATTCTGTCCGGTAAAGGCAGCCAAGGCGGTAGAAAAACCGGCAGCAGTCATCCAGGAGATGGCTTCGATCTGTGCTCCGATACTTTGAGCAGCGACCCCTACTGCTCCCCAACGTGCGGCTAGGGTAGCCAAGGTCAAGGAAAACATGGAAAAGAGGGCATTTTGTATACTGACCGGCAAACCCAATAAAATGATACGTCGTGCATAATCTTGTTTCAATCGGCTGAGCAGGTGCATACGCCCTAACGGAAACCGGTCACTGAAGATCCGGCGTGCAAAGATGCCGTAAACCACTAATTGTGCTAATGCAGTGGCAACGGCAGCCCCTGCGGTACCCCAGGCCGGAAAGGGACCGATGCCGTAAATCAGCAAGGGATCGAGGATAATATTGACGATAAGTCCTACGGCAGAAGTACGGAAAGGAGTCCGGCTATCTCCCTGACCATTGTAAAGACCGCTGAACGTATTGTTATTGAATTGGAAAAATAACCCGGGAGCGACCAGACGCATATAATCGATCGCCTGGGTCGAAATAGAGGTTTCAAAACGGAACAAGCCCATCAGTAAAGGGGCTGCCAGGATGATGATACAGGCATAGATAAATCCGATTGTAGTCGATAAGGTAATGGCCTGACTGGCATAATGAGCTGCCCGGCGATAATCTTTCGAACCGACAGATTGGGAAACCGTAATCTCAGCCCCGATTTTAGTCATAAAGGACAAAGCGTTGCAAAGCCAGGTAAAAAAACCGGCAGCTCCGGCTGCAGCGACAGCATCACTTCCCAAATGACCGAGCCACAACATATCTGTCATGCTATAAGCCATTTGGATAAAAGAGGCCGAGATCAAGGGCACAGCCATGATCCACAAGCTTTTAAAAATACTGCCCTGTGTCAGGTCGGTTGTCTTCATCGATCTATCTACTATAATATGTCTTCCCCCTACTTCCTTTTTTCCTCTTTTCCCTTTTCTTTTCTCCCTTCGATCCTCTCCCCCCTCCTCTTCCGCTTTTAGCCTTTAGCTTATAGCCTTTTACTTTTTACCTTTTTTATTATAAGTTTCCAGTGCTTTTTCCAAAACCACCAAAGCCTTTGCCAAGTCTTCTTTCTTTAAGACATAAGCCAGGCGGACTTCGTTTTTACCTAATCCCGGAGTAGTATAAAACCCCGAAGCCGGAGCCATAAAGATGGTCTGACCCTCGTAATCGAATTCTTCCAGACACCAGGCACAGAACTTATCGGCATCGTCTATCGGAAGACGGGCCACTGTATAAAACGCTCCCATAGGTATAGGAGAATAACAGCCAGGGATCCGGTTAAGCCCGTCGATCAGGAATTTCCGGCGTTCGACATATTCATCATACACGTCGCGCATATATTCTTCGGGAGTATCCAGTGAAGCTTCGGCCATGATCTGTCCTATCAAAGGAGGACTTAAGCGAGCCTGACACCATTTCATCACATTCTCCCGGACTTGTTTGTTTTTAGTAATCAGAGCCCCGATCCGGATACCGCATTCACTGTAGCGTTTGGAGACAGAATCGACCAGAATGACGTTGTTTTCGATACCTTCGAGGTGAAAAGCCGAGATATAGGGTGCACCGGTGTAACAAAATTCCCGGTATACTTCGTCGGAAAACAGGAACAGGTCGTATTTCCTGACTAAATCCCGGATCTGGTTCATTTCTTTTCGGGTATACAGATAGCCGGTCGGATTGTTGGGATTACAAATCAGGATTGCTTTGGTACGCGGCGTGATCAAAGCTTCGAATTTTTCTACCGAAGGGAGAGCGAAGCCCTCGTCTATAGTAGAAGAAATCGTCTTGATCACTGCTCCGCAGGAAATCGCGAAAGCCATGTAATTGGCATAAGCCGGTTCGGGTACGATGATCTCATCTCCCGGATCGAGACAGGCCATAAATGAAAAAAATACAGCTTCCGATCCTCCGGTAGTGATGATGATATCGTCCGTACAGACATCTATATTGAATTTGTGGTAGTATTCTACCAGTTTTTTCCTAAAACTCAGAATGCCTTCACTGGGAGAGTATTCCAGCACTTCCCGGTCCAGATGGTGCGCCGCTCGTAATGCCACTTCCGGGGTCGCCAAATCCGGCTGACCGATATTGAGGTGGTAAACGACGGTTCCCTTGGCTTTGGCTCGATTAGCCAATGGGACCAATTTCCGGATAGGAGATGCGGGCATATCTATACCGCGTTGAGAAATGGTTGGCATTCGTTGAATATTTATTGTTTTTGTGTAATTGAGGGGCAAAGATAATAATAAATTCCAGGAACTTCAATTCAAAATCACAGCCAAACCCGGCAACTCTACATTGTATCCAAAACTTAACCCCTAACTTTAAATTACAGGGAAAAGGTTAGCGGGATATTTTATTGTATACCTAATTAAATTATCCTCAAA
Organism: Odoribacter sp. N54.MGS-14; assembly: GCF_000980295.1. Taxonomy (NCBI): domain Bacteria; kingdom Pseudomonadati; phylum Bacteroidota; class Bacteroidia; order Bacteroidales; family Odoribacteraceae; genus Odoribacter; species Odoribacter sp. N54.MGS-14. Next base: position 49,261 of record NZ_LARL01000014.1, read on the forward strand.
ATTAAAGAATTTTTTCTCTAATATTTTGCTTTAGATCAAAAAAGGAGTAAATTTGACGTCGGAATAAAAACTCCGAAAAAGCTAATATATGATTAAGTATAACAATAAAATTATTACGAAATGAAAGTAACAGTTGTTGGAGCAGGTAACGTTGGTGCAACGTGCGCAAACTGCATTGCAGAAAAAGACATCGTAAACGAAGTGGTTCTTTTGGATATCAAGGAAGGTGTTTCCGAAGGGAAATCGCTGGATATGTGGCAGACTGCCCCGATCAATTTGTATGACACCCGTATTAAAGGTGTAACCAATGATTATGCAGCGACTGATAATTCTGAAGTAGTGGTGATCACTTCCGGTCTTCCCCGTAAACCGGGCATGAGCCGTGACGATTTGATTTCAACCAATGCCGGAATTGTAAAATCTGTTACTGAAAATGTAATCAAACATTCTCCGAATGCTAAGATCATCATTGTATCCAACCCCTTGGATGTGATGTGTTATTGTGCTTTCTTAGCTGCTAAAGTCGATTCATCTAAAGTATTCGGTATGGCCGGTGTATTGGATACTGCCCGTTACCGTGCTTTCTTAGCCGAAGCACTGAACGTATCTCCGAAAGATATTCAGGCACTGTTATTAGGTGGACATGGAGATACAATGGTTCCGCTGCCACGTTACACTTCTGTAGGTGGTATTCCTGTAACCGAATTGATCGACGCCGATAAATTGCAGGCAATCATCGAACGTACCAAAGTCGGTGGCGGCGAATTAGTTAAACTGATGGGAACTTCTGCCTGGTATGCTCCGGGTGCAGCTGCAGCTCAAATGGTCGAAGCGATCATCCGCGATCAGAAACGGGTATTCCCGGTTTGCGCTATGCTGAACGGCGAATATGGTATGAAAGACATCTATCTGGGCGTTCCGGTTGTATTGGGTAAAAACGGTATCGAAAAGATCATCGAAGTAAAACTCGACGATCAGGAAAAGGAACTGTTAGCAACTTCTGCAAAAGCTGTTAAATCGGTGATGACCGTATTGGACGACATGAAAATGTTCTAAAAACAGCCTAAAGGTTAAAAATAAAGAAACCGCCCCGAAAATCAGGACGGTTTCTTATTTTTGCGCCTCAACTATCAAGCAAGAGGGAAATGAAGAGGAAAAAAAATAAAAAGGCTTGCCATTTTACGACTCCATATCATCCTTATATCAATAGCCGGATTCAGACAGTAGCCGTTGAAATAGTCGGTTTGGAAGACAACAGCTACCACCTGATCGTACCGGTAGAAATCAATGGTATACAAGGAGATATGATTATCGATACCGGCGCATCGGTCACCGTCGTCGACAGACAGGTGTTCCCGGAAGACCTGCCCGAAGAAGCAGACGTTCAGATGACATCGGGTAGCGTCACCGGTCAGATCCACGACGTACATTTAGTAAAAGCAGCTAAATTTAAAATCGGGAAACGTACGATCAAAGAGATGCCGTTGGCTGCTATCGATTTAAAATATGTAAACGAAATGTACGACAAACATCTCAACCGGAAAATTATCGGATTATTGGGGTGTGACTTTTGTGTCAGGTATCAGGTGGCTATCGATTACCGGAAAAAGGAATTTACCATGTATTTTTAATAATCTACCATCTAAAAATCAGAATTATCTGTTTTTTTAGAAAAAATATTATACTTTTGCGCATTAATCGTGCTTAAAGAATTAGCAAAAATTAAGTCATATAATAATTTATTGTAAAATGCAGAATAAAGGAGCGATCACATTACTTGCTATTGCATTAGCGTTAGTGAGTCTTTACCAGTTATCTTTTACCTGGAAAACCAATCGGGTGGAAAAAGCTGCGAGGGAATATGCGCAGGGAGATCCCGTAAAGGAAAAAGTTTATCTGGATTCTATTGCAAACAAGGAAGTTTACAATTTCCTGGGAATTGCACAATACACTTACAAAGAGTGTAAAGAGTTGGAATTAAATCTGGGTCTTGACCTGCGTGGAGGTATGAACGTAACCATGGAAGTCGACGTGGTCGACGTGGTCCGCAGTCTGGCCAACTACAGTCAGGATGAAGCTTTCAATCAGGCTTTACAAGAAGCGGTGAAGATGCGTACATCCAGCCCGAAAGACTTTGTAACCCTGTTCGGCGAAGCATTCGAGAGAATTGCCCCGAATGCACAGCTGGCCTCTCCGAATATTTTCGGAACCGTAGAACTGAAAGATAAAATCAAAATCGGAGCCAGTAACAAGGAAGTTTTAGACGTTATCCGTCAGGAAGCCGAAGGAGCCATCGACAATACATTCAATATTCTGCGTACACGTATCGACCGTTTCGGTGTAGCACAGCCTAATATCCGTAAAGCAGATATCTCCGGTCGTATCGTGATCGAACTTCCGGGTATCAAAGATGCTCAACGGGTAAGAAAATTGTTGCAAGGAACAGCAGCGTTGGAGTTCTATGAAACCTTCGATAACGGAGATTTCTTTCCTTATCTGCAAGCAGCCAATGAAAAAGCCCGTACTATCGTTGAAGCTGAAGAGATACTGACTACTGAAAATGCAGCCAATGCAACGGCAGAACAACCGGAAACAGCCAAAGCGGATACAACTGCCAACAGCCTGATTTCTCAGGCCGCAGCACAAGATTCTACCAATAATCTGCTGGCCGATGAAGCTGCTTTCAAAAAAGCGAATCCTCTTTTCTCCGTTCTGACACCTAATATCGACCGTCAAAGCGGCCAGATCATCCCGACAGGTTCTTTAATAGGTTATTCTCATGTAAAAGATACGGCAGCGGTAAATGAAATCCTGGCTATGCCACAAGTAAAAGCGACTCTTCCCCGTAATGCCCGTCTGCTGTGGGAAATGAAACCCAATGGGGAGGTTATTGCTTTACATGCGATCAAAATCACGACCCGTGACGGCAAAGCTCCCCTGGATGGAGGTGCTGTCGTCGATGCCCGTCAGGAATACGAACACAACAGTGGACGCCCTGTGGTATCCATGAATATGAATGGAGAAGGAGCTAAAGTCTGGGCCCGGCTGACCAAAGAAAATGTGGGCCATAGCATCGCTATCGTATTGGATGGTTATGTTTGTTCTTCACCGAACGTGAACGATGAAATCAAAGGGGGTAGCTCACAGATTTCCGGTCAGTTCGACGTAAAAGAAGCCCAGGACTTAGCCAATATCCTGAAATCCGGTAAATTACCTGCTCCGGCACGTATCATTGCCGATGAGATCGTAGGACCGTCCTTAGGTAGCGAATCTATCCAATCCGGTATGTGGTCGTTCGTGATCGCTTTCGGTTTGGTTCTGATATACATGCTATTCTTCTATAGCAAAGGAGCAGGTCTGGCAGCAGACATCGCTTTGTTTACCAACTTATTCTTCTTATTCGGTGTACTTGCTTCTATCGGAGCGGTATTGACCCTACCGGGTATTGCCGGTATCGTCCTGACAATGGGTATGTCGGTTGATGCCAACGTATTGATCTATGAACGTATCCAGGAAGAATTGAGAGCAGGTAAAGGGTTGAGATTAGCCATCAAAGAAGGTTACAAACAAGCTTATTCCGCCATCATCGACGGTAACGTAACAACCTTATTGACCGGTTTCATCCTTTACTATTTTGGAGAAGGCCCGATCAAAGGTTTCGCAACCACATTGATCATCGGTATCTTCACTTCATTGTTCTGTGCGATCTTCATTACCCGGATCATTCTCGACAATGCATCCAAGAAAAATGATAACGTCAGATTTACCACTCCATTTACAGCCAACTGGTTGCAGGACGTACACTTCCCATTCCTCGAAAGACGGAAAGTGGGTTATACGGTATCCGGTATTATCACCGTTGTTTGTCTGGTATCTATGTTCACCCGCGGATTCGATAAAGGCATCGACTTCGTCGGAGGTAGAACTTATACGGTTGCTTTCGACCAGCCGGTAGAAGTGGAAAAAGTAGCAGAAAGTCTGGCTGCTGTGTATGGAAGTGCTCCTGAAGTAAAAACTTTCGGCGGAGACAATCAGGTCAGAATAACCACCAAGTATAAAATCGAAGATGAAGGAACGGAAGCTGACGACGAAGTAGAGGCCTTATTGTATGAAGGGTTGAAAAGCTACTTACCCGACGGTACCAGCAAAGAAGTATTCCTGAGCGACTATCGTCAAATGTCGCAGAAAGTGGGACCGGCAGTGGCGGAAGATGTCACCCGGGCTGCAATCTGGTCGGTAATCTTTGCCTTATTAGTGATCTTCGTTTACATTATGGTACGGTTCAGCAAATGGCAATATGGTGCCGGTGCCGTCCTCGGATTGGCTCACAATACCATTGTCGTATTAGGTTTGTTCTCCCTGTTGGCCGGATTCCTGCCTTTCTCTCTGGAGATCGACCAGGCCTTTATTGCAGCCATCCTGACCGTAGTGGGTTATTCGATCAACGACACGGTGGTTGTATTCGACCGTATCCGTGAATACCATCATCTGTACCCGAAACGCGACGATCTGGAAGTAACCGACTCTGCATTGAACTCTACATTACGCCGTACGTTCAGTACTTCTTTGTCGACCTTAGTGGTATTGTTAGCGATCTTCATCTTCGGTGGTACTTCTATCAAAGGTTTCGTATTCGCTCTGTTGATCGGTATCATCGTAGGAACCTATTCTTCTCTGTTCGTGGCCACACCGTTAGCTTACGAATTCAGAAAGAGATTCGGTAAAAAAGAAACGACTGTCGTGAAGAAATAAACAGTTCTCACTCTCATAAGAAAACGCCTTGCAAAAGGCGTTTTTTTTGTACTTTATTGGTATAATACAGGATGCGGCTCGGCCATGCCAAATTTGAAAACAAAGTTTTCATTTGTCATTGCTCCCGCCTTTCACTATATTTGTATAATATAGGATGCGGCTTGGCAAAATCAATCAAACCAGTTTGTTGTTTTTGCTCTCGCCTTTCACTATATTTGCCTAAAAATGTCCTATGCGTCAAATTAAAATATGTTTGGGCAGTTCGTGTTATTCCCGGGGAAACAATGTCCATCTCGAAGTGATCAAGAAATACATAGCAGAAAATCACCTGGAAGCCGAGATTTCATTCTCCGGTCATCTGTGCGAAGAATTATGCAGTAGCGGTCCGATCCTCCGAATCGACGAGAAAGTCTACAAAGAGGTCAATCTCTCGGGTTTATACAAAATACTTCAGGAAGAATTTCCGATAAAATAATAACAGGCGAAAGGCAACCTCACCCATAACACAGTTTACCCAGCAACCATGAACAGATCTATGGATTTAAAACCGATCTATACCGAACCGGAAAATTGTCAGGACTGTTATAAATGTGTCCGTGAATGTCCGGTAAAAGCGATTCAGATCGAAGACAATAAGGCCTACATCATAGAAGAACGATGTATCTACTGTGGCCACTGTACCCAAGTTTGCCCTACCGGTGCAAAAAAGATCCGGGACGGGGTCAGCCGTACCCGTCTTATCTTGCAGAATTATCCCCGGGTAATCTTATCCCTCGCCCCCTCCTGGGCCTGTGAATTCGAAGATTTATCCATCGGACAACTTATCGCAGCCATCCGCAAACTTGGTTTTTCAGGAGTATCCGAGACTGCGATCGGTGCAGAATTGGTCTCTTCACGGGTATCGGATTATCTACAGCAATCGCAACCGGGAGTGTATATCTCTTCCGCCTGTCCGGTAGTGGTCGAATACATCCGGAAATACTCCACCGAGCATACTCCGGCCATCACGCCGATGCTCTCCCCTATGTTAGCCCATGCCAGAATTTTAAAAGACTATTACGGAAACGATTTAAAAGTCATCTTTGCAGGCCCATGTATCTGTAAGAAACTGGAAGCGGATCATTTTAAAGACCTGGTGGAAGTGGCTATCACTTTTAAAGACCTGAAAAACTGGTTTGAAAAAGAAAATATTCATCCCGAACAATTAGCTCCGGCTGCAGAGGATCACTTTATCCCCTGGCAGGCCGGAATCGGTTCTCTGTATCCTGTCGAAGGAGGCATGCTTCCGGGTATCGACGGTGAAAGCAAAAAGATTGTAAAAATGGCTTTCTCCGATTTGAGTAATATCAAAGATGTCATCAAAAACCTGGATACACGCCGGGAAAAAGATACGATTTTTCTGGAACTGCTGGCTTGTAAAGGAGGCTGCATCAATGGTCCGGCCAAACTCAGCCAGACCTCTCTGGCCATCAAAAGATACAATATTCAGCAACACCGGGCCGCACACCCCGAAAGTACCGTTCCCGATCTCGGGCATATCGATCTGACCACGACATTCAAGGCTTACGACTGTTCGGCAGCCCGGCATACAGAAGAAGAGATCAAGCAAGCCTTATCTGCTGTCGGTAAAAACAGTCCTGAAGACGAGCTCAACTGTAGCGGGTGTGGTTATGACTCCTGCCGTGATTTTGCAGTAGCCCTGGTCGAAGGCCGGGCAGAAGAAAACATGTGCGTATCCTATATGCGACGGGTGGCCCACGACAAAGCGACCGTCTTGTTACAAAAAATACCGGCAGGCGTATTACTGGTCGATAATGATCTGAAAATCTCCGATATGAACAGCTGTTGTGCCAACCTGCTGGGAGAGGATGTCGTCATGGTCTACGAAGCTTCGCCCGGATTACAAGGCGTTGAATTAGACAAAATCTGTAGCTTCACCGACCTCTTCCGCACGGTATTGAACACAGGTAAAGAGATCACGGAAAGGCAAATCCGGGAAGGCGATAAAATCTGGCTGCTCTCTATTTATAATATCCAACCCCACCGCCTGGTATTCGGAATCTTACAGGATCTTCGGGAACCTTATGTCCGTAAAGAATGGATGCTGGAAAAAACCCAGGAAGTGGTACGCAAATATATGGCTACAGTACAGGAAGTGGCTTGCCTGCTAGGTGAAAATGCAGCTTTTACCGATGCTACCCTACGGTCGATTATGGAGGCAGGGGAAAAGGTAAAAAGCTAAAGGCCAGAAGCAAGAGGGGAGGGAGAAAAAAGGTTGGAGGGGGAAAAGATGGGGGAACGAGTTTATAAGAAAAAGGAAGAATGAAAGAATCGGATATATTTATAGAAGTAGACTGTTTCCAAAAAAATAAAGCAGGCAATATCGTCTGTGGAGACAGTTACATGTCCCAGAAGTTAAAAGAGGAAGACCGGATCATCAGTGTATTATCGGACGGTTTAGGGAGTGGCATCAAAGCCAGTGTTTTATCGGCGATGACCGCTACCATGGCCATGAATTACACAGCCATGAACGAAAGTATTCTCCAAACCGCTCTCTCGATTATCCATACCCTGCCTAAGGATATGGTCCGTAAAATCAGTTATTCCACCTTTTGTATCTTCGACATCGATTGTTTCGGGAATACCCGGATTGTGGAATACGAAAGCCCGGCGGTCTATCTGTTTCGTCGCGGACAGGCAGTGGAAATCCGGAAAAAAAAGATCCCGATCGAACGGGAAGATCTGGAAAATACCTATCTGTGGATATCGGAGTTCAAGCTGGAAAAAGAAGACCGCCTGATTTGTTTTTCCGACGGAGTCAGCCAATCGGGAATGGGTAGCAGTAATATGCCTTTCGGTTGGGACGAAGGAGTCGGTATCTATATCGCAGAAACCTTAAGCCAGCACCCCGGTATATCGGCGAAAGAATTAGCCCGCAAGATCGTTTTAAGGGCCGAACGCAACGATAACTATCGTTTGCTGGACGACACCAGTTGTTGTGTCATTTACCGGCGAACGCCGCGCAATCTGCTCATCTGTACGGGCCCGCCTTACGATGAAAAAAAAGACCGGTATCTGGCAGAAAAAGTCAGGGATTTCAAAGGTAAAAAAGTACTCTGCGGAGGAACGACAGCCACGATTATTTCGCGGGAACTTCAATTCCCCCTGCAGGTCAGTATGGATATCACCGATAAAGAACTCCCCCCACTCTCCTATATGGAAGGAATCGACCTAATCACGGAAGGGATTCTGACCTTAAGTAAGGTGGAGCGGCTTTTAACCCAAGGGGTCCCCGAAAAATCACAGGGTCCGGCCAACGACCTGGTTAATCTGATACAAAACAGTGATAAAATCACCTTTATCGTCGGTACCCGGATCAATGTGGCACATCAGGATCCCAACCTACCCGTAGAACTGGAAATCCGGCGTAATGTGGTAAAAAAAATTAAATATTTATTAGAAACGAAATTCCTGAAAGATGTAGAAATTACCTATCTTTGACCCCTCAAAATGACACACATCAAAGACTACACATTAACAGGAAAGAAATTTTAAATTTGAATCCTATGGACAAAATCAAGCTGAGATTATGTGCAGGAACCATGTGTTATGTCATGGGCGGAGCCCAATTAATGGAAATAGAAGAATTGCTGTCTGAAGAAGAAAAACAAGGCATTGAAATCACCTTTTCTCCTTGTCTGCAACGGTGTAACGGCAAAGATACACCTCCTTTTGCAGAACTGAACGGAGAAATCATAACCGGTGTCAGTAAAGAAACCCTATTACGAATTATAAAAGAAGAATTAAGACATGTTGTACGATAATTTTGCGATGCTCACCAAACGGGAGTTATTAATCCGGATTGTCAAGTTATTAAAAAAAGACGAACTGATCACAGGTCTGAAATATCTCCCTGTCGAAATGCGTCCACGTAACAAGCGACCGGTGAGGTGTTGCATCCACAAAGACCGTTACATCCTCAAACACAAGATTATCTCGATTCTGGGCTTTGAAATTACAGACGAAGAGATCGACCTGATCCATCTCTCCGATTTCGCCCGCATGGCGATGGCTAATAAAAATATGAAGGAAAATATCCTTTCTGTTGTCCACGAAGCTTGTAGTGCCTGTATCCAATCACAATATGCCGTCACAAACCTTTGCCGGGGATGTGAAGGCCGGCCTTGCGTGATGAACTGCCCCAAAGCTGCAATTTCGTTTATCGGCGGCAAAGCCAGTATCAGCAGTGAGGATTGTGTCAGCTGCGGATTATGCCAGAAAGTTTGCCCCTATCATGCCATTGTATACACGCCTGTTCCTTGCGAAGACGTTTGTCCCGTAAAAGCGATCAGTAAAGATGCCGAAGGCGTAGAACATATCGATAAAGAAAAGTGTATCTATTGCGGAAAATGTATGCAAGCCTGTCCCTATGGAGCTATCATGGAACGGTCGAAAATCATCGATATACACAAAAGTATTAGTAATCCGAAGAAAAAAATCGTAGCTATCCCTGCTCCTGCTATTTATGGCCAGTTCAATGCCACTCCGGGGCAAGTGCTGGCAGCGATCAAACAAATCGGTTTCGACGATGTGATCGAAGTTGCTCTCGGTGCCGAGATCACAGCTGCAAACGAAGCCAAAGAATTGGAAGAAAAAATGCAGGAAGGCCAAGCTTTTATGACCACCTCTTGTTGCCCGGCTTATACCGGTTGGGTGGACAAGCATGCTCCGATGCTGAAACCCTATGTTTCGGAAACCCGGAGCCCGATGGTCTATGCAGCCCGATACGCGAAGGAGAAATATCCGGATGCCGAAGTCGTATTCATCGGACCGTGTCTGGCCAAACGCCATGAAGCCGATTCGGTCGACGAAGTGGATTATGTGATGAGCTTCGAAGAGCTGGGTGCTTTTATGGTGGCTTATGACATAGATGTAGCCAATTGCAGCGAGAAAGAGCTCAACCACGAAGTGACGAAGTACGGCCGTGGATTTGCTCAGGCCGGCGGAGTCCAGGCAGCTGTTGTCAATGCCATCGGTAACAAATATTCCAATATTCATATCGAAGGGTTGGATAAGAAAAATCAAGCCCTATTGAAGAGTATGGCTAAAAAACCCGACGCTCAATTCGTCGAAGTGATGGCCTGCGACGGAGGTTGTATCAACGGTCCCTGTTCATTAGCTCCCCTCACCTTAGCCAAACGACAAATCAAAAAAGTACTGGAATAACTAAAAGAACAATTGGTTTGTCAAATCGATGTCCCCTGTACCGCCTTTTTACGGCCGCAGGGGGCATCGATCTTATAATTACGTACCGTTTAGCTACAGAAGTTTCAAAAGTTAACCGTTGTCACTGAAAAAGATACATTTAGTGTAAACATGTATATAAACACCCAATGCTATTATTTGCATCAGATTCTAATTAAAAAACAACAGCTAAGATCTATTTAAGTTCATTCAAACATATTTTCCACCCTTCCATTCTTGAAAGATCGGATGGTCCCCAATTTCCGTTCCTCTGTTTCATCCGATCGTTATTGTAGCCTAAAAGAACACGCCTTTGAAAATTTCATCCATTTCCGGAACATAACCGTCACACTCCTTCAAGGCTTTCCTGAATTTTTCAAAATGTACCGGCGACAAGTGCTTGGTCAGGAAATTTTTGTGCTGGTACAGAAAATCAATCTTATCGGAAGTTTCTCTAAACTGTTCCAAAAATAATTCACTGATTCCTTCTCCAAACTGGATATTTCCCATTGCTTCCAGATAGGCCTGAGTATTTTTTTCATTCTTGTTTTTCCGGTAATTCTGCCGGAGCTTTTCCAATTTTGTCCCCTCTTCCACGGCAACGTCCATCCGGCGCAACCACTCTTTTACGGTGAGCGAAGCTCCTCCCATCCGGTATATCACTTCCCCCTGAGGAGAAAAGATCCAAAATGTCGGAAACGAACCCACCGTATACAGGGCATTAAATTCCTTTGCCTCGTCTTTTTCTATATCATACTTCACAGAAATAAAACGTTTATTAAAATAATCGCCGGTTTCTTTCCGGGTAAAGATGCTATCCGCCATATACCGACATGGTCCGCACCAGGAAGTATAACAATCTACGAACAGCATCTTGTGCTGTGTCTTAGCCATTCTCAAAGCTTCCGAAAAAGGAACCGGTTTAAAATCTATTCCCTGAGCAAAAAGCTGTACACCGATACCCAAAAACAACCCTAATAATAGTATTCTTTTCATATATTATTTTTCAAATTTATAATATTCTTTATTTAAATAAATTACAGAGATAAGTCTGTTGACTTATCTCGAACCGTATACTAAAGTGCGGCTACCATCCCACCCCACTGCCTCAATGCGTGTAGAACCTTCCGGATAGCATACCGAGGTAAATTCTTTATTTTCAGATCCGGAACCCGCCATGGCCACATGAGTCAGGGTTTCTCCCTTATAGGTTTCAAATACCACTGCATTTTCCCAGCTTCCGCTAAGCACTTTACACCTTAAAGAGTTTACTTTAAATACTCCAGCCCCATACATTCCTTTGACAGGTAATTGTTTTTCAAAAGCCTCCAGACTATTGGCCGTC